>JBKJXT010000052.1:0-10389 GCA_046716205.1 Actinomycetota bacterium | reverse complement strand
CTGCGAGCCGCGGCTCGATGTCCGCCGCGTAGAGCTCCTCGACCGCTTCACCGACGCGCCGGTGTAGGCGCACGCAGCGACTCGTCGATAACTCTTCGTAGAGCGTTTCACGCACCAGCGCGTGCGCGAACGTGAATCGATCGAGTACGCCGGGCACCTCTTCGATGACCCCGCGGGCTCCAACAGCCGCGTCTAACAGATCAGCGATGGCGTCTTCACCGACGTCCGTCACGCGGGCGAGCAGGGCGAGGTCGAAGTCGCGACCGATCACCGACGCGACCGACAGCACCGCGCCGACGTCGTCGCCCAGCCGGCTCAACCGCCTGCCGATGACCTCGCGCACGCTCTCCGGCAGGCCAACGTCGCCGAGCGAGCGATCCGACGTCCAGCGCCCGTCCTGCTCGTAGATCGCACGTGACTCGATCAGATGGCGGAGGATCTCGCGGACGAAGAACGGATTGCCTTCGGTCTCGCGGTGCAGTGCGGTCGCGAACGAGCGGCCGGCATCGTCGAGGGCATGACTCGCGCGTCCCTCGAGGTAGGAGACGACGCCGTCCAAGGAAAGGCCGCGGAGCAAGATCCGCTCGTACCCTGGGTCGCGCCGAAGATCGATGAGCGTTTCTGCGAATGGATGCTTGCGATCGAGCTCGACGTCCCGATATGTGCCGGCGATCAGCATGCGCGCTCCGGCGGTGCCGCGAACGAGGTGGCGGAGCAGAAGCAGCGTCGGCTTGTCGGCCCAGTGCAGGTCGTCGAGAAGCAGCACAACCGGCGCGTCTGCGGATGCGTGTGCCAGCGTCGTTGCGACCGATTCGAACAGGCTGTAGCGATCGGCTTCTGGGTCGGTGGTGTTCGGTGCATCGGCGAACGGAGTGGCCGCGCCCTCGCGATGCCGGGCCAGGTGGCCGAGTGCCTCCGCGAATGGCTGGTAGGGGATCGTAAGCTCCTCCTCGCAGCGGCCGTACAAGACCGTCGCGCCCGCGACATGCGCGTCGCGAGCAAGGTCGAACGCAAGGGTTGTTTTGCCGATGCCGGGCTCGCCGGCGATGAGGACGAACGAAGGGTTTCCGTCTCGCGCGCGCGCAAACAGCCGTCGGAGTGTGTCGCGGTCCGCCTCACGGCCTATGACGACCGTCCGGTCGGCCTCGATCGTTCCAGCAAGAGGGACGCCCACAACAATTGGCTGCCAGCCGACTTCGTATGCGGGAACCGGATCGTCGATGCCCTTGAGGGGCAGTGCGCCAAGCTCCTTGAACACGAACCCGCCGCGCGAGCCGGCGAGGGCGCGCACGATGTCCGAGGCGATGATCTGTCCGCCGATCGCGGCGTCGCACAGGCGTTTCGCTATCACGACGGGCGTGCCGAAGTAATCGCCCTCTTCCTCGGTGGCTTCACCGGCGTTGACGCCGACGCGGATCGCGACGGCGGGACCTCCGGCGCGCGCGTGCGCGTGCGTCCGCTGTTGCATCTCGACCGCACAGGCGATCGCCCGCGCGGGGGAAGTGAACGCGCCCATCAGGCTGTCGCCGATGTTCTTGACCTCGGTGCCGCCGTGGGCGGCGAGGGCCGCGCGCAGAGCACCGAAGTGCGCGCGCCTGAGTTCGTCCGCTTGCTCGTCCCCGAGACGGCCGAGCAGTTCGGTAGACCCGACGAGGTCGGTGAACAGGATAGTGATGACGCCGCCGGTCCCCATGAGCGCAGTGTACGTCCGGCCGAACCTCTCTTGGTTGGCCGTGGGCCCAGACGAGCTAGGCGAGTGCGCTCGTTCCACGCTCGGCTACGAAGAGGGGGATGAGTCGCTCCGTTCGCACTTGATAGTTTGCATAGGGCGGGAATGCATCCACTGCGCGCGCCCACCACTCGTCTCGCTCGCGACCGTCAGGTTCGCGCACCGTCACCTCGAACGGCTCCGTGCCGTCCTGGATCATGACGCCAGCGGGATCTGCTCGGAGACTGCGCACCCAGAGCGGATCCTTGGGAGCCCCTCCTTGTGAACCGATGAGCGCATAGGCGCCGTTGTCCTCGACGCGCATCAACGGGACCTTGCGGACCTTGCCCGTGCGATGTCCACGGAGCGTGACGATGATGATCGGGAGCGTGGAGTCGCGCAGTGTGTTCGCGCGCGTACCGCCCGACTCCTCGTACTCCTCGACCTGGCGCCGAACCCAGTTCCAGGGGGAGGGTTCGTACTCGCCTTCAAGGAGGGACATGAACGCATCCTAGTCAACGAGCAGAGCCCCTTTGCGCGCCGCTAGAGCAGTCCGAATCGCTCGCGGAGGCGCGCGGTCCAGGGGGAGTCGGCCTCGAAGTGGAGGCCGTAGCGTTCGCAGACCTGCTCGAATGACTCGTCGGTGGCGCCGACATCTTCGAAGAAGCCTTCGTACCCGCCGGGGGTCAGAACTTCCATCAGTCGCGAGGGTTGGTCGGTCGGGTTGAACATCGCGTGGGTAACGTCGCGCGGCTTCAGCAGCCAATCGCCGGGGCCGCCGATCGCGACCTCATCGCCGACGAGGACGCCGACCTGGTTCGTTAGCACGTAGACCCAGACGTCGGTCTTGTGAGTGTGCGGCGGGATGAGTCGGCGCGGGGGCAGGGTCTGCTCGATCACGGACATCGCGCTGCCGGTGTGGGCGCCACGAACGCGGATCGTGTCGTCGGTTTGAGGCAGGTGGATGATCATGCGCGCACCGTATCGAAGGTGGTGGATCGCGTGCTGGCGTGTGGGCGGTGGTACCGCGGTAGCATCAACGGCGATGCGCTCCCGAAAGGTTGCCGTACTCGGCGCAGGTACCGCCGGCTTGGCGACGGCGCTCGCCCTCGCGAGAGACGGTCATCACGTCACTCTCGTCGAGCGCGATCCTGTCGCTCCCTCTGCGGCGGAAGACGCGTTCGCCTGGGAACGCAAAGGGATCCCGCACTTCCAGCAACCCCACGCATTCGGTCCGCGCGGCCGCAAGGTGATGAAGGAGCAGTTCGGCGACGTCTACGCTGCGCTCATCGAAGCCGGGGCCAACGACGTCGACCTCCGTGCCAAGCTTCCCGGCGCACCCGAGCCCGGCGACGGCGATCTGCAGTACCTGGGCATCCGGCGACCGTTGATCGAGTGGGGGTTGCGCAAGGCCGTCCTTGAGGGATCGAACATCGAGATCGTGTCCGGCCTTTTTGCACGCGGTGTCCGGCTCGACGACGATCGCCTTGTGGCGGTCAGCGTCGACGGCACGTCGATCGATGTTGACGTCGTCGTCGATGCGATGGGTCGCAGGTCGCCGATGAGCGGTTGGTTGGCCGAGCAGGGCCTCGCGACGCCGAAGCAAGAGCGGAGCGAGTGTGGCGTCATCTACTACAGCCGCTACTACCAGGTGCGCCCTGGGCTCGAGTTACCGGACGGACCGTGGCTGTTGAGTCCACGCGGAGATCTCGGCTACATGGGTTATGCGTCGTTCCCAGGGGACAACGGCACATTCGCGGCGGCGCTCGGGGTGCCGACGGGGGTGTCCGAGTTGAAGGTCTTCAAAGACGAAGGTGCCTTCGAAGCTGCGGTTGACCGCATCCCGGTCCTTCGCATGTGGGTGGACCCTGATCTCGTTGATCCGATAACGCCGGTCCTGGCGATGGCGAACCTGCAGAACACGATCCGCCTTCATGATGAGTCAACGCCGCTCGGGTTGTTCCCAGTGGGTGACGCGTACTGCCACACCGATCCCGTCCTCGCGCTGGGTTTGTCGTTCTCGCTCATCCACGCGCTCGAGACCGCGCGCGCCCTGCGTGAGCATGAGGATCCGCGCGATGCGTTCGGCGCATACTCCGCCGCCACGATGCCCGCGCTACGCGAGCGCTACGACCTGGCGACCGGGCTCGATGAGCAGCGACTCCGCATGTGGACAGGACACCCCGTTGACTTCGCGCATCGCGACGGGGATTACGCGAGCTTCAGCATGGTTGCGACGGGTGCAGCCGCGATGGTCGACCCGGGTATTTGCCGCGTGTTCTTGCGTCGGATCGGGCTCCTCGACAGCACGAGAGTCCTTGATGACGACATCGCGCTGCAGGAGAAGATCGAGGGGATCTTCGCTGAGATGATGACGAAGCCGCGGCCCGCGCAAGGACCCGCGAAGGACGAGATGTTGGCCCTCTGCCAACGCGCTCCGGCATGAACGGCTCGGGAAGACAAAGGAGAGGCTCCCACCGGGAGCCTCTCCAGCTGTGGCTGGTGCTATCCGCAGAACGGGTTTAGGTGGCACACGGTGTCCAACAACTGGTCGATCCGCCTCTTCGGATCGATGCTGTGCACGATGCGAACGGCGCGAGCCCCGCGATCAACTAACGAGCCAAGAAGGGGATGGGGCTCCCTGATCGGGAGCCCCATCTACGTAGCACTACTTCTCGGGGAGGGCTGCCTGACTACTCGTTCACGGTTGGCAGAAGAGGCCCTGAGTACCCAGGCGACAGAAGGTCGCCTTCATCGATTGGTGTTGGTCCATGCGGACCGTGCAGGTTGTTCCCGGGCAACGACTGTAGCCCCATCCCGCGAACGTCGATAGCGAATCGGCAGAGGCAGTAAGGGTGACCAAAGCGTCCGGTGCGTAATGCTCGTCGCAGTCGGTGCCGCAGTTGATCCCAACAGGACTACTGGTGACGGTCCCGGAACCGCTGCCGTCCTTCCTAACGGTGAGCATGAAGCCGAAATCGGCAAACACGGTCCGGTTCTGATCCATAGTGACCGTGCAGGTGTCGGTGCCAGAGCAATCGCCCGTCCACTTGACCGTAGCCACATACCCATTGATGGCGTTTGGGCGGACGGTAACGACCGTACCTGGTTCGTATGCCGAGCAGTCCACGCCGCAATAGGTTCCATCTGGTTGGTTAAAAGTACCCCCGGGACCCGATTCAGTCACCGTGAGCAGATACCTGAATGCGTAGATCGCGGTTACGTCGATGTCTCCTGTTGCCGCTCGGGGGTCGATCTTGCACGTGTGGGGGGTCCCCCAACCACCACACTCCACACCTTCTGAAGGTCCCACAACTCGCCATCCGACGTGCATCCACGGAAGCTCGTCTCTCGCCGTGAGGAAGATATCGGTTCCGTCCTCGTAGAGCTGCCAGCAGTCAGCGCCGCAATTGATGCCGAGGGGGTCACTGGTGACCGTCCCCGCGTCACCTTCCTTGGTAACGGTGACTTTGACTAGCCTTTCGAATTCAGCGGCCACGTGGTGTCCCTCGTCCATCGTGACTGTGCAACTTCCAGTGCCGCTGCAGGCAGTCCCGTTCCATCCGCCGAATCCCGAGCGCAGACCTGTGGGTGTGGCCGCAAGGGTGACCGTCGTGCCAGCCGGGTAGTACTCCGTGCAGTCGATTCCGCACTCGATCCCCGCGAGACTACTGGTGACGGTGCCGGGGCCTGAGCCGAAGAGGTCCACTCTGAGTTGGTAGCCGGTTTCGAACGTCGCCTTCACCGTCTTGGCCCCGTCGACCGTGATCGTGCATGTGGCGAAAGTGCAACCGCCGCCCAACCATCCGGCGAAGGTTTCTCCTGGATCGGGGACTGCGGTCAACGTGACGCTCGTGACATCGCGGTAGGACTGCGAGCAGTCATTGCCGCAGTCGATGCCGGCCGGTTCGCTGGTGACGGTTCCGGTTCCGGTTCCGTCCTTGACCACCGTCAGAGTGAGGCCGGTCGCCGTTGAGTTGAACGTTGCCGTTATCGCCTTGGCTGCGTCCATCGTGACCGGGCACGGATCGATGCCTGAGCAACCACCGCCCGACCACCCGACGAAGGCCGACTCCCCGATCGAGGATGCCGTGAGGGTAACGATCGTGTCGGCTGGGTAGGACTCCGAGCAGTCGCTGCCGCAATCGATGCCGGCGGGTGCGCTGGTGATCTTCCCGATCCCGGTCCCGTCCATGCTCACCGACAAAGAGGAGACCTTCACGTCATCATTCAAGATCGTGCCCTCGCCAGTGGCGTCGGTGATGGTCGCGCCGGACGGGTTGGACAAGGTTACGAAGAACGTTTCGTCGAGCTCGAAGTCGATCTCCCCGACAAGGGGAACCACGATGGTCTTGGAGGTTTCCTTACGGTTGAAGGTAACGATGCCGTTCGTCGGGAGGTAGTCGACCCCCGAGATCGCCGTACCCCCGCCGGTGGCGTAGTCCACCGTGACGACCTGACCAGATGCTTTTGACATAGTCACCGTGAAGACGGCGTCGGTCGTACTGGAGTTGCCTTCAGAGACCGATGCTTGACCTATCGCGATCTTCGGTCCCGGTGACGCAGATGCCGCCGAGACTGGCGCCGCAACGGCAGCCAGCGGCACGAGGCAACTCAGCGAAACGGTCAGAGCCTGTCGTAGAACCGAACGCTTTCTCATCTGTCCCCCATCTGGACGTTCCGATGTCAACAGCGTCTGCACATGAGCGCGGCTCAACAATCTGGCGCGCCCTACTTCTCAGGGAGGGTTATCCCTCCTTCCTCCCTCAACGTGAGACCTGGTGGATCAGGGGAAGTGCTCGACCGTGACCGGCCTCGTGGAGTTGGTCGTCGTGTCGGTACCGAGTCGACCCTCCCCGTTGTAGCCCAGCACTTGGCAGTTCCGTCGGAGAGCTGCGCGCAGACGTGGTAGGTGCCGGCCGAGATCGCGACCGCCCGCGTGGCTCCGCTCGTGAGCCCCGTCACCGGGACCGGCCACGTCGGCGGCGTGGTGTTTCCCGTTCCGAGTCGCCCGTCATCGATGTAGCCCCAACGGCGCGCCTTACCGTTCGAACGCAGAGCGCAGGTGTGGTCTTCGCCAGCCGTGCTCGCGACCGCTGGCCATGTCGAGATGGCCGTCTCTGATTCGGGCGTGGGGATACTCGCTGACGTCGGCGATCGCATCTTCGATCCGTTCTATCGGGTCAAGGGAACGACGACGCAACGCGGTAGGCATCTTCCGGGCTCGGGCTGGCTCTCGCCAGGCGATTGGTCGAGGCGCAAGGCGGGACGTTGTGGTTCACCAGCGCACAGGGCAAAAGCTCGACGTTCCGCTTCAGCCTTCCCCGGAGCTCTTGAGTGGGCGCGAGCATCGGCTCGTGGACGTACTCGGCGCCGCAGATCTCGTCCAAGAAGTAGGCGAGGTCATCGCGTTTCTCGAACGCAGCCAGCTGCGAGTGTTGTTCAGGCGAACATCGATCAGTCGTCTGACCCCTGCCTTCTTCAGTGCGCCGAAGAACTCTGCTGCGCTCCTCTTGGTGAAACCGATCGTATGGATCTCCACGTTGCCTCCTCACCGAACAGCGACTCTTGCTGGACTGGGGATGCCGGGAGGTCCTTCTCGCGTTGCATCGTGCCGTCGCCGCGGATGTGGATGAGTTCTGTTCCCCTCTCGGCGAGGACTCGCCCAATGAGCAGCCGCCTGTGGCAATCGCTGGGGTCCTCTTCGCTGCACATGATCGCGATGCGGTACTCGGTTGCACCCTTCTCCAGGCGCTCGATGCCGTCCAGGAACAGATGCGAGCGGGCTACTTCTCCGTAGAGCACATGCCCTTCGGGGTCATAGAACTCCTCGCCCTCAGGCCTCCCGCCAAGCTCGCGGCCGAGGAACATGTACTTGAAGGTGCCCTCTTCTAGGGCGCGGGCGAGAGGAGCCTTGTTGAAGTGGGGCGCGTACTTCGACGACGGGTAGGATCGGATATCCACCAGCACGTCGATGCGATGCTCGCGGAGCAGGGACAGTAGTTTCTCGACGGTGTGGTTCGAGTGGCCGATCGAGAAAACCGTCCGTACCGCCGGCCCTGCCATCTCCATCAGCTTGCCCTTCACCTCGTCCTGCCGACCCTGCCCGACACACCGACCTGAGTTGTACCGACCTCGCAATTGTGCCCCCAGGAGGAGTTGAACCTCCGCGCCGGGTTTAGGAAATCGTTTCGGGGGCAACTGGCGGGGTTCCGCGGCGCCCAACGGGTGCGAACGAGCAGGACGCGCACGCGCCGTTGATCCGTTGAGTTCCAGTGGGACCCGATGGTGCGCGCTGGTCTGCGGACTAAATGCGGACCGAGTGGGACGTGCGCCAGGTCATGGGTTGGTTGGGGCCCGACCTTAGGTCATCGCGGAGGGCGAGGGACTCGAACCTGGCTCGGGGCGCTTTCGTTGCCGCTGCTCAGAGGGGTCAAGGTCGTGTTTCCGCAGCACAGCTGGCGTGTGCGTCGTGACCGCCCGATGCCGTCCGAGCCCTCGAAACTCCGAGAGATTGCACCGATTTTGCACCGGACCTCGCTCGAAACGTTCCAGGCTGAGGACCATTCGCGCTGGGGTTCAACGTCAGTCGCGCTTCGGCCAGCTCTCGCGGTTGAGAGCGACACGGTCCCGAACGACATCCTCCTCGAACCACGGAGGCTCTCGGATGTCGAGCTTCCAGCACACCCGCATGACCTCGGGCACGTAGCGACGGAGATCCACATCGCCGCGCAGCGCAAGCCTGATGATGTCCCTGTCGAGGGACGTCAACAGGTACTCCTTCTCGAAGAGATGCTCGTTGCTGTCCTCGGCCATGCCAACAGCATAGAAGCAGCTGGATCGATGCCGACTGTTCCGCGCGGTTCCCTTGGGCACGTACTTCAAAACCGGTGCGGCCCTTCACGGGGCCGGGTGGGTTCGATTCCTTCCGCCTCCGCTGACGTGCACAAACGTCGATCGCGCTTTTGAGCGCGATGTGGTTTCCCACTCTGCATGACACTCTGCATGACACCGCTGATCGCTCGGTGGCGCCTTCCCCTCCTTGCCCGTAAGCGAGCCGGACAATTACGATAATAGGGTCCCGAGCAGGTCAGCCCGGATGCACTGTCGAAGAATTCCTATGATGACGTCAAACAGTCGTGCGCGCGTGCTGGCTGCGGTCGCCTTGATCGGCGCTGCCGCGGGCGGCGTCATCGGCGCGCACGCCCTGGACTACCTGCTGGTCTTCCGGGACTCGGCTACACGGATGCACCTGCTCGCCTCCTCTGGACACTCCTACATGCCCTCGGCGGTCGCCAGCGCCGCGCTCGGCGCTTTCATCGGGCTCGCGCTCATGTTCTGCATCGGCTGGGCCCGCGGAACTAATCGCCACGGGACAACGCTGCGTTTCGGAACGGCGTTCGCACGGCTGGCCGCGCTGCAGGTGACCGGGTTCGTGCTCTTGGAAGCCCTGGAGCGCGTCCAGGCTGGCATCCCCGCCCACCACCTTTGGTCGCCGATCCTGCCTGCGGGCGTGCTGCTGCAGGTGCTGACTGCCGCGGTCGGCGCGTTGCTCCTGGTGCTGGTCCTGCGGCTGGGTACCCAGATCGCCCGCGCCCGTTCGACACGCAAGCGCCCGAGCGCACGCACCATCTCGTTCGGCCTCCCAGCGGACGCTTCCAAGCCATCGAACATCCGCCTCGACGACGCACCGTCGCGAGCACCGCCCGCCCTTCGCGCTGCGTAAACGATCGGCGTTCTCCGCCGGTCTTTATCTCATTGTCAGCGCAGACGCGCATGCGTCTGCAACTCGCGAAGGAGCACACCAGATGAAACAGTTATTGATCGCAGCGTTGGTCGCTGCCGCAGTTGGTGTCTCGGGCTCTGCTCTGGCTCACTGCCCGGACAACCCCCCGACGATCCTGTCTTCCTATACCGCGCTTGACGAGTCCGGCGCCCCCATCGCCGAGTCGCCTTCGGTCGATACCGGCTCACTGCACTGCGGCAGCGAGCGCACGGTTCCGCGCACGATCCCGGCAGGAGCAAACACGTTCCGCGTGCGCTCCGGCGTCGACGTCGCGCCCGCGTCTGGGACACTGCAAGTCGGGGCATCCACCGTCGCGCTTTCGTTCACGCGCGTTGTCGCACCGACCGGGAGCGTGAGCTACGACAGCGCACCCGTCTACGTCGCAGATGCTCATGGAACGCTTACCGCGACCGTGTGCATCTCCGACTCCTGCAAGTCCGCATCGTTCGCGGCCGTCTAGGGAAGGAGAAGCAATGACACCCATCACCAAGACGATCCTTGCTGTCTCCGTCCTCGCGGCGCTCGCAGCGGGCGTCCTGCCCGCCTCCGCGCACACCAACGTGGTGATCGCCGGGTTCCAGATCGTGCCCGGCGGCTCGGTGAACGGCTACGGCGTCGCGCCGAACCAAACAGTCGACGACGGGCCAGCGACTGACGGCACCGTGATCTGGGTCAACGTCGATCCCGTGGCACATCGCCTCGTGGGCACCTGCGTTGCGAGGCCCTCGGCCGGGACGCGGTGCACCATCGGCTCGACTGGGTTCGACGTGAGCGTGCAGCCCGGGGCGCAGAAGGAGATCAGCGGTCTTCCGCTTGGAACCTACGCCTACGGCGACCCTGCGTATCCCACGATGCGCGCGCGGTTCCGGGTGACGTCTTCGGAGTAGCGTTGGAG
>JBKJXT010000051.1:0-3904 GCA_046716205.1 Actinomycetota bacterium | reverse complement strand
TGGTCGAGCAGGACGTCAAGGTGTCCGCCCTCGGCGTGCAGACGACGCCGCCGTGGGGCCTCGACCGCATCGACCAGCGCGCGCGCCCACTCGACGCCTCCTACAGCTACGACGCCACCGGCGCCGGCGTCCACGCCTATGTCGTCGACACCGGCATCAAGATCACGCACGCCGAGTTCGGCGGCCGCGCGTTGGTCGCCTACGACGCCGTCGGTGACGGTCGCAACGGCGACGACTGCAACGGCCACGGAACGCACGTCGCCGGTACGATTGGCGGTTCGAGCACCGGCGTCGCCAAGGCCGTCACCCTGCACGCCGTCCGCGTCCTGGACTGCAACGGCAGCGGCTACCTCTCCAACGTCGTCGCCGGGCTGAACTGGATCACCGCGAACCACATCGCGCCCGCGGTTGCGAACCTGAGCCTCGGCGGCGGCTCCTCGCCCTCGATGGACGACGCGGTCGCCAACGCGGTCGCCGCGGGCGTCACCGTCGTCGTCGCGGCCGGCAACAGCGGCACCGACGCCTGCACGACCTCTCCGGCGCGCGCTCCGCTTGCCGTCACCGTCGCCGCCACCGCTGCCGACGACACCAAGCCTTCCTGGTCCAACTTCGGTACCTGCGTTGACCTCAGCGCGCCGGGCGTGGGCGTGAAGTCCGCCTATCACTCAACCAGCACCGCCTACGCCACGATGAGCGGCACCTCGATGGCCGCGCCGCACGTCGCCGGCGTCGCGGCGCTTCTGTACCAGGCGTCGCCGTCCGCGACGGCCGGAACGATCTCGCAAGCGCTCATCGACTCGTCGACCATCGGGGTGATCGGCGGTGCCGGGACCGGCAGCCCCAACAAGCTCCTCTACGCCGCCGCCACCGCGCCGGCACTCGAGCCCATCGCGCCCGCCCCCGTCGCGCCGGTCGCCGGCTTCACGTTCACCTGCGTCCAGCTCAGCTGCTCATTCACCGACCATAGCTCGGACGCTGACGGTACCGTCGCCTCGCGTGCCTGGAGCTTCGGCGACGGGACGAGCTCCACCGCCCGGAACCCGTCCAAGACCTACGCAGCTACCGGCTCCTACGTCGTGAAGCTGACCGTCACCGACAACGTCGGCCTAAGCGCGTCGGTGTCCAAGACCGTGAAGGTCGCCAGGATCAAGCTGACCGGACGCAGCCGCACCTCGAGCGGCCGACGCTACGTCGATCTCACGTGGAGCGGCGTCCCGGGATCGACGGTGCTCGTCAAGGTGAACGGCAGCTTCGTCCGCTCGCTCAGCGACACCGGCGCGGCGACCGTCTCCGGCCTCTCGCGAGGGACCTACAAGTTCGTCGTGTGCGCGACCGACAAGCTCCGCTGCTCCAACACGTTCTCGGTCACGTTCTAGGCGCGCTCAGCGCAGGCTCTGGTACCACCACGGATCCGGCTCGCTCCCATCGGCGACGAGGTAGGCCTGCGTCCGCCCGAAGCGGCGCAGCGCAGCCGGCCCCATGCGCGAGTCGCCTAATCCCGAACGCCCGAACGAATGCTTCTCGCCGTCGTGGATCAGGGCGGTCAGCGCTGCGTCGTTGATGCTGATCGCGCCGGCGCGCATCCTAGGCGCGAACACGAGCGCGTCGGCCGCCGATGCGCCGAACACCGCACCGCTCAGCCCGGTAGATCGTCGCATTCTGGACGTCGAATGGGGAAGGGCGAGGTCGCCGCCCGCACCGACGGAGACGAACTCCGTCATCGGACGACGACCTCTGGGGGCTTACGGATGCTGCTTGACAAGATCGTCGACGAGCTTATCCGCTTCTTCCGACGTGGGCGTCGAGATCCCGAACTCCACCGCCATCTCCTCGGTCATGTCGATCTGGAGCCGGAACGCGCGAGAGCCTTCCTCCACCACGCGCGCGATCCCGTCATCATCGAGCGGGATCGCATTCATGCGCGCGTGGTAGCCGCGGAGGTAGATCTTGGGGTCCTCGATGTCGGGGAAGGAGTAGAAGTTCATCCCTTCGGTCCCGATGCCGTAGGCGTTGCCGACTAGCTTGCGAAGTAGATCCTGGCCGAGCACGTACCCCAGATAGCGCAGCCAGTGATGCGGGGCATACGCCGGTGGGAACGTGGTCGCAACCTCACGGATCCGCTCGGCATAGGCCTTTGCAGCGGGCGAACCCGGATACGTTGCGCGCCAGTCTTCACCGACGAAGAACTGAAGATCTGCCTCGAGAGCGTCACGCCGCCATAGCTCCGGTGAGTGCAGCTGGCCGACCGCCGCATCATCTGCCAGTCGCACGTTCTCGTCCTCGAGAGCCTCGTAGACGTACCAGAGGTTCGCGAGGTAGGCGGCGTACGCCTCTCGAGGAAGCTCGCCTTTGAAGAGCGCGACCATGAACGGCACGCGCTCGGCCTTGCGATGGATCTTGGCCGTGCCGGCCATGAGCGCCGCGTTCAGCGCTTCGCGCTCGGTTGCGAACGGTGAGTTGCTCATCCGCCGTTCGAGACTGTCTTGACATGCTTGACGGCCAGGTGACGGCCCATCTCGATGTTCAGTTCGTAGGCGACCATGACCTCGTGGATCATGTCGAGCTTCTGGTCGGCGCTGATCGGGAGGTTGTCGAGCGCGTCACGGTAGGCGTTCTTGAAGCCGTTGGGGTCGCCGAGGGCGCTGAAGTCGTAGTAGTCCAGGCCCTTGCCCTCTTCGTGCCACGGGCAGCTGCGCAGGGCCGCGGCGATCATGAGTCCGCCGGAGAGGTCCGCGAGGTAGCGCGTGTAGTGGTGGGCGATGAACCCGACGGTGTCCACGCTGTTGATGCGGTCGATGTACCCCTGCGTCGAGTCGAGCGTCTGCAGGTGGTCGCGCCAGTCGGGACCGTAGAAGTACTCCAGGTCCTTGGCGACGAAGGATGCGCGAGCGAGCTCGGCGATGTGGAACTGGCCGACGAGCGGGTCGTTCGCGAGGGACTCGAGGCGCGCCTCGAGGGCGATGTAGACCGGGTACACGTTGGTGAGCAGCTCCGCGTAGCCTTCCTTGCTGATCGTGCCCTGGGCCAGCGACATCTCGAAGGGGGAGAGCTGAGCGACGTCGTGGTCTGCCCAGGTGTTGCGGCGGACCATCGTGGACAGCGGCTTCGAGGCAAGCTGCTCGACGAGGTTCTCGTTCAGGCGCTTCTTGCTCTTTTCGACGCGCTCAAGGATCATCGACATGGGTACCCCTTGTGTGGTTTCACGACAAGTTGTCAGAGCAAAGGTAAGGGAGATGACGACGTGTCGTCAAGACGTTCACGACGGCTCGTCGGGAAGAAAGTGACAGTCCGTCGCGAACGAAGGGGACGAACCGGCAGGCCAGGGCCTTTCTGCGGTAGCGTTCCGCGCCGATGAAGCCTCCCGTCGCAGCCGTCGTGGGCGTCGCGGAATCCGACCTCGGTGCCACCGGCAAGACCATCCTCGAGCTCCAGGCCCAGGCGGTGGCCGGCGCGCTGGCCGACGCCGGGCTCTCCGTGAAGGACATCGACGGCCTGTTCACCACCGGCGTCTCTCGGTTCTCCGCCACCCAGGTCGCCGAGTACCTCGGCATCTATCCGACCTGGACCGACGCCACGATGGCCGGCGGTGCCTCCTACGAGATCTTCGTCGCGCACGCCGCAGAGGCGATCCACAGTGGGCTGTGCGAGGTCGCGCTGATCAGCTACGGCAACAACCAGCGCTCGGCGCGCTCCCGCACGCTCGGCGGCGTGATCGACGGCCATATCCCCGAGGCGCAGTTCGAGCTGCCCTACGGTCCGCTGAACCCGATCAGCCTCTACGCGATGGCCGCGCGCCGCCACATGCACGAGTTCGGAACGACCGCCGAGCAACTGGCCGAGATCGCGGTCGCGGCGCGCGCCTGGGCGCTGCGCAACCCCGTCGCGTTCCGCTACGGCGCCGGCG
>JBKJXT010000050.1:0-4889 GCA_046716205.1 Actinomycetota bacterium | reverse complement strand
ATCGAAGTATGCCCCTGGCGCTGAAGTTGCAGTCGAACTATCAGCGCTGAACGGGCGGCTCACGTTCGAGATAGCGGACAAAGGGCAGGGCTTCGATCCTGCTCATGTCGTGGATTCGATCGGGCTTCAGCAGATGCGCGACCGCGCTGAGGCGCTAGGCGGTGAAGTAGCAATCGTGAGTGAGCGTGGCGTTGGCGCGACGGTTCGTGGATGGGTTCCAACCACTCAGGCGTCGGACGTCGCTTCCCAGGCGTCCACGAGTTTGTCGGACGCGAACGATGCTTTGGGGATGTAAGCGCCCGGCCGTCGTATTGAAGAGCGAGTAGATGACTGCGATCTGGATGCTCAGCGAGGAACCGCGGCTGTCAGGAGTCGCTCGTTCGTGTATGGCGTCAACTCATCGGAGCGATCGGCGAAGTACCGGGCGTGCAGGTCTTCGCGGGTGAGATGTTCCGCGACTTCCAGGCCGCACTACGGATGAGATCTTCGAACTCGGACGGCGAAGCGCTCGTCTGGATAGGTTCTCCCGCAGAGGCTGCCATGGGGGCAAGCGATTCGCGGAACTCGATGCCGAACTCGTCAACGAAGGCTGACGCGGGCGGATAGCTCATCACGATCTCCGAGCCTGGACTGCAACGCGCTACTTGACTCAACGTCTCAACGATCGCCGCAGGCGTCAGGTAAGCGACAACGCCGAGCCATGAGAACATGGCCGGGTGCGAACGATCGAATCCCGCTGCGTCGAGGCGGTCGAGAAGATCGTCGCGCTCGAAGTCCACTGGTCGGACCCGCGATAGAGCAACTGAAAGCGACCCGTTAGGACCACCGTTGTGCTGTTTTGAAGGCGGCGGGCCGTAGGTCGGGAGTATCAGCTCTCGACCTATCACGCGAAGCTCTTTGATCAAGGCACGCCGCGTAGCGCGAGGTCAGTTCGCTATCCGGATGCGTCGATCGAGGAGACGAGGTTGTCGGCGATCGCCTGTTCCGTCATGTGCAGGGGTACCCACTGCTTCTGCGAATACAGCCACGTCTGGTCCGCGAAATGTGGCGACGTCGGATCCGTAGAGAGCGAGTAGGTAAGGATGGCCTCGGCGCGGGGCTTACCGATCCCCTCGAAGGTTGCCGTGATGACGAAGCTGGCCCCGTAGACCGTATCGGTATAGCCGTGCTCGGCGGCGTTGAACGGGCTCACGAGATAGTTGAACATCCCGGGCTCGGAGCCGCCGTGTACCGGGATCGAAGCGGCATTGCGCTTGGCGCGCTGGATGTCGCCGAGCTTCGCATCCAGAGCGATGCCCGCGTTGCGTAGCTTCCGGACTGCGCGCGCGAGCCCCTGCCGCACGTCGGGAGAGGCCGTGTTGAGCTGCCGGGGCGTGTCGACAGGCCGGGTCGCGTCGAACCCGTCCATCCAGAAGGTGTTGGAGGCGTACGCGGCGTTGAGGAATTCGCGGAACAGCGCCGTGCCTTCCGACGTGAGGTTCGCCTTGAGATCCCATCCGCGCAGGACGTCGCACGCCTCGGAGACGTCGACGACATCGGCGCCGGGCGGGCTCTGGTCCACGAGGGGGACGAGCGGGGTCTGATCGCACGCTGCGGCGAGGTCGTCGCGGACTAGCTCGCCGAGATACTGGCGGTTGTTGAATGCGGTGTCCTGAAGCTCGTCGAGCGTGAACGTTCCGCCTCCTGCGAGCTTCTCGCGGATCATCGTGAGCCCGAGACGGGCGCGTGGTGAGATGGCGGCGCGCTCCGCGCCGGTGACGTACGGGTACCCCTCGAGGGGCTCGTGCTCGTTGGGCAGCCAATGGCTGTTGTTGGAGTTCGCGACGTAGTCGCGGCGGAACAGGCTCGGGAGGTGGCTCGCGCCCAGGATCCCCGGTACCGGCGCGTCGGGATCGCTGCCCGGCTGGCATTCCGAACGCGAACCGTCGAGTACCGGCAGGCGCGCAAGCGCCTTGAGCGCCTCCCCTACCGCGGTCGTGCAACGCTGGAGTCTGTCGTTCAGCACGTGCGGGACCACGGACATGTCGGCGTAGAAGGCCGCGCCGCGGTCGTCGGTGACGATCGTGTTCACCCACGGGATGCCGACGTGGCGAGCGAGGATGTTGTAGACCTCCTCGGCGGTCTCCGCTTGGTTCACCTCGGCGAAGTGCTCGAGCGCTCGGAAATTGTCCTCATTGGCGTCGTTGAGCGCGTACGCGACCGCCGGCGTCCACGGCATGAGGGCGCCTGGGAAGTTGATGACCGGCCCGAAGTGCGCCTCGTAGAAGGTGTGACTCGCCGGCACCAGAGAGCCATCGGGCTGCCTCGACTGCACGGTGACGGCCTTTGTCTTCATACGGCGGATCTGGCCGTCCCACAGGTAGGAGGTCGGGTCGCCGGGCACCAGCTTGAGTTCGTATGGCGTGAAGCGGTAGGGGACCGAGACGGTGTGGCTCCACGCGACGTGGTCGTTGGTGCCGATCTGCACGAGCGGGCTGCCGAACAGGGCCCCGCCGGCCACGTTGACCCTTCCCGGCCAGGTGAGGTGGAACTCGTAGAACCGCTCGGGCCCGCGCCATGGGAAGTGCGGATTGCCGAGCAGCATCCCGCGTCCGTTGGGGGTAGAGGCCTCCCCGAGCGCCCACGCGTTCGATCCGATCGCGAGTTTCTCCGCCGTCGGCAGCATGTCGATCTCGGAGGTGTTGGCGGTCTGGGGGAGGACGGTGGGAACCGGGGGCTGCGCGCCGACGATGTAGTTCAGCAATGCGCCCTTCGAGGCGAACATGATCAGTTGGTAGTAGCGCCGATATAGGTCGAGTGGGGTGAGCGGTCGAACCCACGACGCGCCGGCGCAGTTCGGATCGGAGATGTTGTCCACGCCTCCGATGTCGCTGAGGTAGGCGTTATAGCCGGCCACCCAGCCTTCGGTAGACGAACGCACTTGGGCCGAGAGAGGTCTCGAGTGCGGCCATGAACCATCGACCAGGCCTTCGATGACGCCGGACTCGTTGATCCACTGGTAGTAGAAGTCGCTGTTGAGGTTCGTCGGCACGACGCCGTTGGCTTCGGACCGGTACGTGCCGGTGGGACCGAAGTAGCGCGCGCGCTCCGCGTTGACGGTAACGAAGGTCTCGGCCATGACGCAGATGTTGTCCTGTGCGAATGCGTACCCCACGCCGAATCCCAGGTTGCCCCACCCCACCGACTTGATGTGGGGGATCCCGTACTGGGTGCGGCGGATAGTAGCCGTGTAGCCATCGCTCGCTGCCGACTCCGTAACGGGGATCGCGACCACAAGCGCGGCGACAGCGAGGAGCATGATCCGTCCACGAGCGAGTCTTGTCCTCACTGCTGACCTCCTTTTGGGCTTCCCTCAGGTGCATTCGCCTTCAATCCGGCAAATCCTGCCGTTGAGTCAAGGCGCCAGCCATCACCGTCTCGTGAGAAGCGCAGCAGCCCGTGCTGGAGCGACAAAGCGAGGATGCTCTCGTCGTCGTTCATCATCATCCCGCCGAGGGCGTGCTCGCGAGTAAGGTCCTTTCCGGTCACGACGATCGGCGAGTGCGGCTCCCCGGTCACACGGTTCCACGAAGAGATCTTGGAGGGAACCCCGAAGGTCGAGACCGGGACGCCGCTCCCGGTCGAGCCGGACGCCGTGCCGGAGTAGACGTCCACACCGTCGTATGCGATGCCCTCGATGTAGGAGCGGTCGCCGTCGGGCACGCCGTCGGGCACGCCGCCGAGCACGCGGGCGTCGTAGAGCGTGCGGTCGGTTGCCCCCGCGGTGGTCGGGATCATGGTGGCCGCAGGAAGGGCGGCAAATAGCAGCTTGGAAGAACGCGGCATGGAGGACCCCCCGTCGGCCGTCGGGGCACCTTTCGACGTTGGTCCGGACTGCACCTGCATAGCGGTGGGGGGAGGGCGGACGAGGTACGGTGGTGCACCGCCGAGGGCATGAGATGCGCGCGCGACCTCACCGGGTCTGCCTGGATCCACTGTTTCACCGCGACTCCGCTTCGTCGAGGGTAAGCGGCTCTAGAGCGGCGTTGACCCTGGTAGCGGTACCGCAGCTCGCTCCGAAAGTGTGTTCTTGCTCTCTAGATGGGGCGCGCGCTTTTCGAACGGGTCTTCCTCGGATCAGCCGACTCAGAGCGGCCGCCGAGGATCTCGAAGAGGTCCATCTCGTCGACAACGCCAGCGACCTCCGCCGGTCCTATGTACCCGAGAGACACGAGGAATTCATCGACAGGACGCAAGGCAGCGATGAAGGCATCGCGGTTGCGAGAAGCCGGGTGCACGACGTTGTGCGCACCGTCGAGAGCAACTAAGTCACATCGGTTCCCGGCAGCCTGCAGGGCGGCGGCGAACGGAACGATCAATGGTTTGAGGAAGTCTCGTGTCCCGTACACGATCAGCGTCGGTGGAGCATCGGGCCCGATGTGGGAAACCGGCGAGATATCGCCGATGACCGTGCTGGTGGTTGGATCGAACACCTGAGTGACTGGATTCAGTAGTACGAGCGCGTCGGGGCGCGAGTTGCCCCGCTGCTCCCTCGACGGAAGAAGTCCTGCGCAGGCGGCCAAGTGCCCTCCCGCAGAGTGCCCACCGGCAACGATCGTCGATACGTCTACACCGTCGAGCTCTCGAAGCCAGCGGATCGCATGCTGCGCATCCCCGATGCAGTCGCGGAGGTCATTCGTGTCGCGATCAAAGAGTCGATACGACGCCGACGCCGCGAGCATGCCACGCGCGGCGAAGTAGTGGCAGTACGGAAGGAACGAGAAGGGGTGTCCGGAGCGCCACCTGCCTCCGTGAAAGAAGATGATCGCAGGAACGGCTCGTGAGCAATCAAGCGGACGAACGTGGTACAGCGACAGGGCGACGGCGTCGACGCGCCGGTAGACGTGTTC
>JBKJXT010000049.1:0-2559 GCA_046716205.1 Actinomycetota bacterium | reverse complement strand
GCGCGGTGGTTGGCCTGCGCGGTGGTTGGGGTGCGCGCGGGGTTAATGTGCGCGCCGGGACCGTCAGCTCACCAGCCGGTACGCCACCAAGAACCCGTTGATCGGCGCGTACACCGTGTTACGCGCTACCGCGACTCCGGCCGCGGTCAGCGCGGCCGTGGACGCTTGGCCTACGTCCTCGGACATCTGGCGCGTGAGCACCGCCTGGCCCGTCGCCGTGTCGATCCCCCAAAGGATCCCCCCTTGGTCGATCGTGTACGCCACGCCGCCTGCCGTCGTGATGGCGTGGTACGGGATCGCCGACGCGACCGGGTGACTCCACTGGATCGCCCCTCCGTCACGGCTCAGCGAATGGAGAAGGCCGGGATACGCGCCCAGCGCATAGATGTTCTTCCCGTCGAAGCTCGCGGTCGAGGCCGCGCCCATGAAGATGCCTGCCGGCTGCGCCGGTGATCCGAGCATTGCGGTCCATGCCGGATCCATCGTGTCGGCGAACGCGACCTGATACTCGCCCGATTTCTGGACGTCGCCCACGAGCTTGCGCCCGGTCGAGTCCGAGAACAGCTGCGGCGAGGCCCCGAAGTCCAGATCGTCGAACTCACACGTGGCAGTGCTCGGGAACGCCTCGCACGCCGGCTTCGAACCGTCCCCGACATAGGTGTCGACGCGGCCGTGGAAGTAGTCCACCACGTCACCGAACGTCGAGCTGCCCCGGTTCGCGTCGATCTTCACGATGGCATTGGTGTACGGGTGCTCCTTGCGGAACGGGTTGCCGGTCGCGGCATAGATGAAGCCCGTCGTCGGATCCGCGGCCGCCGTCGCCCAGAGTCCGCCGCCTGCGTTGCCGTTCGCGAGCTCCTCGTCGGTGATGAGCCACCGCTTGGCCAGCAGCTCCCCCGTCGCCGCGTCGAGGATCCCATACTGACCACGAACGTCGTTGCGCACGCTGTCGTCGAGCTCCGCACCTCCGAGCTGCACGCCCGAGAACACGAGGCCGTTGACGACGACGGCGCTCGCACCGTTGCCAGACCCGGGCTGCGCATCGGCCCACTGCGTGTTCCAGAGGACCTCTCCGGTTGCCTGGTCGAGCGCGGCGGTGCTGCGCGGCGGCACGTCCACGAAGATCTTGCCGTCCGCGACCGCCGGCGTGCCGCCGGCCCTCGGAAGCTCTCGCGTCCAAACGTGCGCACCCGTATCGGCGTTCAGGGCATAGATCGCGCGCCCGCCGTTGAGGTAGACGCAGCCGTCCGCCACGACCGGCGTGATCGCGCTGAAGGAGCCCGAGACGCCGGTGGACGCGACGGGGAAGACCCACTTGGCCGCGAGGTCGCCCGCTGTTGCCGGCGTGATGAGCGTCTCGTCGGGCTGGTGCCTGCTGTTGGATAGGTCGTGGGAGTAGGAGGGCCATTCACCACCCGGAGCAGCCGGCGCGCATCCGGCCGGTTGAGCGGGAACCGATGCGGTTCCCGAGACCATCGCGATGACCGCAGACAGAACGACGATACGTCCAACAGGTGGCTTGAGCATGACTCTCCTCGTCCGGGACCCAGGTGTCCGAGGAGGTCTTCTGCGGAAGAGGCCCGGGTCCTGCCTCCCACGACGACTACTTCTAGTTCTACTTCGTCGCGTTCAGTTCTCCTTCGTCGCGTTCAGTTCTACTTCGTCGCGTTCAGTTCTACTTCGTCGCGTCCAGCGCCTCCGGCAGCGTGAACCGCCCCGCGTACAGCGCCTTGCCGACGATGCACGAGTCCACGCTCATCTCCGCCAGTGCGCGCAGATCCTCCAGCGACGAGACGCCCCCGCTCGCGGTGATCGCCGCCCCCGTTCGCGCCCCTACGTCGATCAGCAGGTCCAGGTTCGGTCCCTGCAGCATCCCGTCGCGTGCCACGTCGGTCACCACGTACCGCGACACGCCCGCGGCGTTCAGCCGCTCCAGTGTCGGGTACAGCTCGCCGGCGTCCTCGGTCCATCCGCGCGCCTGCAGCCGCTCGCCGCGCACGTCCAGCCCCACCGCGACCGTCTCGTCGTACTGCGCGACGGCCCTCTCGACGAATGCCGGATCCGCGAGCGCTTGCGTCCCCAGCACCACGCGTCCCGCCCCGCTGTCCACCGCCCACGCGATCGCGTCCATCGAGCGGATCCCACCCGAGCACTGCACCGGGATCCCCACGATCGAGATGACACGCTCGATGATCTCCCGGTTCCCCGGGATCCCTTCGAGCGCCGCATCGAGGTCGACGACGTGCAGCCACTGCGCGCCCTCCTCTTCGAACCGTTGCGCGACCTCCAGCGGGTTGTCGTCGTACACGGTCTCCTGGTCGAAGTCGCCTTGAACCAGACGCACGCAGCGCCCCCCGCGCAGATCGATCGCCGGCAGCAGGATCATCGTGTCGCCTCCCAGTCCTTGAGCATGTCGCTGCTCGACCAACGCTTCTCGGCCCCGACGCCGGTCACCAGCGAGATCCCCAGCCGTTCGCACGTCTCCCATTCAGGGATCGTCGTCGGATCCGAGCGATCGCCGCCGTTCGCGAAGATATCGGGTCGCAAGCGTTCCAGTGC
>JBKJXT010000048.1:0-2717 GCA_046716205.1 Actinomycetota bacterium | reverse complement strand
CCGAAGCGGTCGGCGTCCTCGATGACCATGACCGTCGCGTTGGGGATGTCTACCCCAACCTCGATGACCGTGGTCGCGACCAGCACGTCGAGCTCCCCGGCTCGCATCGCGGTCATGACCTGTTCCTTGGCCTGGGACTTCAACCTGCCGTGGATGAGGCCGATCCGGAGGTCGGGCAGCACGTCGCTGCGGATCCGCTCGTACTCGGACTCGGCGGCCTTGGCCTCCAACGAGGCCGACTCCCCGACCAACGGACACAGGATGAAGGCCTGCCGGCCGGCAGCCACCTCGGTGCGTATGTGCTGGTAGACGGCCTGCCGGCCCTCCTCGTCCCGGACGATGGTCGTTTGGACAGGGGTGCGGCCGGTGGGCATCTCATCCAAGGTCGAGACGTCGAGGTCGCCGTACAGGGTCAACGCGAGGGTTCTTGGGATCGGGGTGGCGGTCATGATCAGCGTGTCGGGCTGGGCTCCGTCTGAGCGTTTGGCGCGCAGCGAGATCCGCTGGTGGACCCCGAAGCGGTGCTGCTCGTCGACGATGGCGAGCCCGAGCCGGTCGAATGCGACCCCCTCTTGGATGAGCGCGTGGGTCCCGACCATGATCATGGCCTCACCCGACGCCGCCATCGCGAGCGCGCGCTTGCGATCGGCCGCCGTAACCGAGCCCGTGAGCAGAGCCACCGCGAAACCCTGTCCGAACAACACGCCCTCGCGGATCGGAGCGCGCTCGGCGAGCGGCTCGAGTAAACGGCGCACGGTGAGGTAGTGCTGCTCGGCGAGGACCTCCGTCGGTGCCATGAGCGCGGTCTGGGAGCCTCCGGCGTGAGCCGCGAGCGCAGCCGCGACCGCGACGACGGTCTTGCCGCTCCCGACCTCGCCTTGCAGCAGCCGGTTCATCGGATGAGTGTTCGCGAGATCGTCCGAGAGCTCGCCGATCGTGCGACGTTGCGCGCCGGTAGGAGTGAACGGCAAGGAGTCCAGGAACACGTCGACGAGTTCGGAACCTCCGATGTGCGAGATGCCGACGGCTTGATCGGCGAGACGCTGCTTGCGCAGCGCGAGTCCGGTCGACAGCACGAACAGCTCTTCGAACACGAGCCGGCGACGCGCGCGTCTGCGAACGTCGGCGGAGGTTGGGAAGTGCATCTCTCGGATCGCGGCGGGACGCTCCATCAACTGGTGCTGCCCGAGGATCTCCTCGGGGAGGGGCTCGTCGATCTTGGTGCCGAAACGACGCAGCGCCTCGTGCACGTACCGGCGGATCTGAGTGGGGGTAACGCCCTGGGTCGCCGGATGCACGGGGATGATGCGACCGACATGCACGCCGGAACTGCCGGCTTCAAGCGTCTCGACGAACGGGTTGGTGATCGCGATACGGCTGCGGTTGCGCTCGATGCGGCCGGCGACCACGACTTCTGTGCCCTGCATCATCGTGCGCGTGCGGAAGGGCTGGTTCCACCAGATCAGATCGAGGTAGCCGGTCCCGTCGTAGATCGTCACGACCAGCAGGTGCCTCTTCGACCGAACGTAGCGACCGTCGGTCTTGACGATCTTTCCCTTGGTCGTCGCGTCCTCCCCGATCTTCAACTCGCCGATCGCCCGCGTCTTGGAGACGTCGATGTAGCGGCGCGGCACCTGCTCGACCAGCGCGCGAACCGTGTCGACCGCGAGCCCCTTGGCGAGCTTGGACGCGATGCTCGTCGAAAGTCCGGGGATGCCTGCCGTCGCCAGCGGATGGTCAAGAGGCCCCGGCGGCGGAGGAAGCAGCAGCGGATCGGCTGGTTCGCTCATTCGACCGCGACCAGGTAGCGGTGCAGGGGTTGGCCGCCGTGGTGGATCTCGACCGACAGCTCCGGCAGCATCTCGGCGAGCAAACCCGACAAGCGGTCGGCGGCTGCGGGCGCCGCGTCCGCGCCCGCGAACACCGTCACGATCTCGGACCGTGGGTCGGCGAGCTCGAGCGCGACCGACACCACGAGGCCGACGGGATCACCGGTGCGTGCGATCTCCCTTCCCTCCGCGAACGCCGCGAACGAGCCGTCATCGCGCATCTCCGGCGGCAGCTCGACGACGATCCCCGTCCGGACGCGCTCGAGGATCGCGGACATCTCGGCGATCGACGACGACGCATCGCGCGCATCTCCGTAGCCCACCGCGGCTGCGAGACCCGCCGCCTGGTCGGCGGACCGAAGCACGTTGATCACCTTGCCAGGATGCGCGAGATCGAGCGCGCGCGCGTACAGGTCTTCGTTGTTCGGCAGGATGATCACGGTGGAGCACGGCGCGCGCTCGACCGCAAGGCCGAGCTGCTGAGCAACCGCGCCGAGGCCGTCGCCACCGTCGAGCACGTGCGCTCCCAGATCTCCGAACAGCTTCGCCATGCCGGCCCCCCATGCGACCGCGATGAGCGTCGCCGCGGCCGACGACGCCGCCGGGATGATCACATGCGCGGCCGTGGCGGCGGCTGCGTCGTCAACGACGGTGGGTGCCGACGTCGCCGAGTGATCCCCGTTCCCGATAGTGCCGAGGGCATCGATCTGGTCTTGGAAGCGCACCACTTCGACGTCGGTTACCTCTCCGAGGCTGGTGCCGGCCACAACGGATGCGACCTGGTCGTTGGTGTGGACGTGCACGCGCCACCACCCGTCGCCACCCGTCACCGCGACCGAGTCGCCGTGCGCGGCGAGCGCGTGACGCAGCGAGGGGATCACGTCGTCG
>JBKJXT010000047.1:0-2767 GCA_046716205.1 Actinomycetota bacterium | reverse complement strand
GGTTAACCCCGAATCGCGAGGACGGCACCGGCACGCCGGTACCGGCGACTTGCAACCCCGCGACCGTGAACGTGGAGTTCGACGTCCCGGCGGGCGTGAACGTCTCACCACTGCATGTCTTGGTGATGGAGTACTTGTAGATCTTGATCGCGCCGGTCCCCGAGGCGGTTGCAAGCGCGAGCGCCGGGTCGATCGACACCGTCAGCGAGGAACCGCATGCATGGCCGAACGTCAGCAGGGTGGACGTCCTCTTGTAGAACGAGACACAAGCAGACGACTTCGGGCCGGTCGCACTCTGCACGAACACCGGCGGGACGCCCTTCGCGACGGCGTACACGCCATCGACCAGGGTAAGCCCGGCATACATGCCGGTCTTAGAGAACACGACGCTCGCGCTTCGTGCGACGCTGAGCTGCGTATCCGAGTCCTGCGCCGCGGCCGGACTGCCAAGTACTCCGATGAGCACGGCGACGACGGCGATCCTTGCGCGCATGATGGAACCCCCTTTGCAGCCGTGGCTGCTCCCCTGGTGCGAACTACACGTTGGAAATGCGCTCCGATGCGGTTCCGCCACCCTGCATGAGGAACGCCCACTCACGATACGGCACGAAAGGGGCGAAGTGAACAGCCGGTTCCCCTTTTTCCGGAGGAGCTATGTCCTCAGCGAGGGGTCACCACGACATCCGGCCCGTGATGAAGCGCTCACGGAGGCGCGCGAGCACGGTGTCCCATGCCCCGTCGAAGTATGCGAAGGCCTCGTCCCAGTCGGGCCCCTCCAGCCACCCGGTGTGGGACAGGCGCACGCGCGTCTGATCGTCGGCTCCTGACTCGAGGCGGATCTCGACCCGGGTCTTTCGCCCGGCGCGCACCGTGGGGATCGAGCGCGGGGCGTTCCAGGAGAAGACCAACAGCTCCCGCGGCTTGAACGTGATCACGGTGCAGCCTTCGCTCCCGCGCTGCCCCGGCGGTCCGTCCTCGAAGTACAGCTCGTAGGGACCGCCTCGGCGCAGGACGATCATCGCGTCGGGCGCGAAGAACGTCCGCGCCCCCGCGGGGGTCGTCCATGCTGCCCACACCTCGCCGCGGCTTGCCGGCACGACCACGTCTTTGCGGATCGAGCGCTTCTGCGGCTTCTCGGGGCCCTGGTGCCACCGCCGCTGTGCGGCATCCAAGCCGTCACGGACGATCGTCTGCACGGCATCAGCCGCCTCTTCGGTCAGGACGCCGACCTCTTGCTCCTCCTTCTTGGTGAAGGTCGCAAGCACGTGGTCGGCGCCGGTCGAGGACGGGCGGCCGATGCCGACGCGCACCCGGATGTACTCGCGCGAGCCGAGCGAGCGCGTCAGAGACTTGAGCCCGTTGTGGCCCGCATCACCTCCGCCGCGCTTCACGCGGATGGCGCCGAGCGGGAGGTCCATCTCGTCGTGTACGACGATGACGTCGTCCAGAGCGGTCTTGTAGTAACGAGCCAGAGGCGCGACGGCGTCACCCGACAGGTTCATGTACGTCGTTGGTTCCGCGAGCACGAGACGCTTGTCTCCGTCGCGAGCCTCCGCCGCTGAGGCGCGGATGCCCTTCACCGGCTTCAGGCGCGCGCCGAGCCGGTCGCAGAGCAACTCGACGACGCGGAAGCCGATGTTGTGGCGTGTCCGTTCGTACTCGGGACCAGGATTGCCAAGCCCGACGACGAGCGCTGGGCCCTCCTGCACGTCGGGGTGTTAGCTCGCGGACTCGCCGGTGCCGGCTTCGGCCGCGCCTTCCTCGCCGGGAGCAGCTTCGCCCTCGACGGGCACGGGTACCTCTTCGGGCGGCGTGACCTCCATGACCTGCGGAACGATGCAGGCGACGACGATCTCGTCCAGCGGACTCAGGATCGTGACGCCCTCGGGCGCGACGATGTCCGAGACGTGAAGGGAGTCGCCGATCTTGAGCGCAGAGACATCGAGGGTGATGTTGTCCGGCACGTCGTTGGGCTTGCATTCGAGGCGCAGCGTCCAAAGGTGGTGCTCGAGCACGCCGCCCTCACGCAGACCGAGAGAGTCGCCCTCGAAGTGGAGCGGAACGTCCACGGTGATGACCTGATCGCGATCCACGCGGAGGAAGTCGACGTGCTTGATGGTGCCGCGGATCGGATCCTTGTCCAGCAACCGGGCGAGGGTGAGGTGGGTCTTGCCCTCCACCTGGAGGTCGATCAGGACGTTGCGACCGGCCTCGGTCGAAAGCGTCTGCGCGAGGGCGCGCGCGTCCACCGTCAGCGCGAGGGCGTCGACGCCCAGCCCGTAGAGCACGCCGGGAACCTTGCCCGATGCGCGCAAACGACGGGCGGCGTTCTTGCCGCGCTCGTTCCGAACCTCTGCTTTAAGACCGACCTCAGCCACCGCGGAAACCTCCTGGGAGAATGTTCAGCGGGGCATCCTACTATGTGCGCGACGACCTCACTCCAGACCCTCTTGTTCGTCCTGGTCGGGGAAGGCCCCGCGGATGGCAGGATCATCCTCGGATGGAGGCGGGTCGGCGCCTGGGACGCGCTCTGGGTCCAGGGACGGGAGGTGCCCGGCCCGCAGCTCTTCGGCCGTCACATCCGCCGCTGCGGGCGAGTCTTCGCCGACGTCCACTGGGCCGTCGTCGGCATCGATGTAGCTCGGCCGGCGATTCGGGGGATCCGGCAACGTCGGTCGGTCCGGCGGGGTCCAGGGCTCCGACTCCTCGATCGCCCTCGCGACGTCGAGCGTGGCACCGACGTCGAGCCCTGCCAGCATGTTGGTGT
>JBKJXT010000046.1:0-3367 GCA_046716205.1 Actinomycetota bacterium | reverse complement strand
GGGAGACGCAGTTCGCGCAGTAGGAACTCAACCGTCATCCGTACGGTGCGCGCGTACAACGGATCGCTGAACACCTGCCATGCGCGCGTGTAGAGCGTGAGCAGTTGCGCGTTGTCGTAGAGCATCTTCTCGAAATGCGGCACGAGCCAGACGCGGTCGACCGAGTAGCGATGGAAGCCGCCGCCGACCTGATCGAAGATCCCGCCGCGCGCCATGCGATCAAGCGTCAAGGTGACCGCGCGCAGGCATCCGTCTTCGCCGCGCAGGTGCATCCGAAGGAGGAACTCGAGCGTCGCGGGTTGAGGGAACTTCATCCCGGAACCGAAGCCGCCCCACTCGTCGTCGAGCTGCGCCAGCATCGAGCGAGCCGCGGCACGCAGCATCGCCTCGTCCGGCTGCGATCCGTCGCCGCGCACCGCCGCCGTCCGCGCGATCGTCTGGGTAAGTTCGGTGCCCTGTTGCTCGACCCCTTCGCGTTTGTTGTCCCACGCGTCGCGCACCGCCGCCAGCAGTTGACGGAACGACGGCATCCCGTGGCGTGGCTCGGGCGGGAAGTAGGTCCCGCCGTAGAACGGCCGTCCGTCGGGAGTGAGGAACATCGTCATCGGCCATCCGCCGTGACCCGTCATCGCCTGCACCGCGGTCATGTAGATCGAGTCGAGATCTGGGCGCTCCTCGCGATCGACCTTGATGCAGACGAAGTCGCGATTCATGTCCTCCGCCGTAGCTTCGTCCTCGAAGGACTCGCGCTCCATCACGTGGCACCAGTGACACGCCGCGTACCCGATCGACAGTAGGATCGGCTTGTCCTCGGTCTTGGCGCGCTCGAGTGCCTCGGACCCCCACGGGTACCAGTCCACGGGGTTGTGCGCGTGCTGCAGCAGGTAGGGGCTGGTCTCGTTCGCGAGCCTATTGGTCATACCTCGAGCCTCTCGATCGGGGAGTCGGCCTCCACCTGAGTCGTCACATCCCCAGCGGCGCATCGTAGCGTTGCGTGTCTGGAGGTCGCGCACTAGCCTGACGCCGTCATGGTCTCAGAGTTCGAAGCGTCTGAGCGGATCCAGGCTGCGAAAGCCATCTTCGACGAGCACACAACGATGTGCATCGCGGCGTGTCCGGACGGAGAGCCGTGGGCGGCGATGGTCTTCTTCGTGGAAGACGAACCCGACGTGGGTCACCTCGACATGTGCTGCATGGTCGTGGGTTCGACCAAGGTCGAGACCCTCCGCGGCGCCAAGGTCGCGGTGCTCGTCGCGGGAGAAGAGCCGACGCACTGGATCCAGGGGACCGGTACCGCCGAGGTCGTCGCCGACGAGGCGGACGCGGAGGCGGTCCAGAAGCGGCTCGAGGAGCGGAGCCCGTCGGCGAAGGAATTCTTCGCCCGAGCCGAGGTCACGGCCCTTCGCATCCACATCGAGCGGCTCCGTGTGACCGATCTGGGTGCGACGCCACCCGTCACCGAATTCACCTTTGCCTGAGCGGCCGCGGCCTGCGGCGGTCTTCGCTCGTGCCACGCGAGCGAAGACGGTGCCGATGGTCCTGTCGCCGGTGCTGGTGGGGGCGGCGCTTGCATGGCACGAAGGCGCGGCGTTCGCCTGGGTCGCGCTGGGGCTGAGCTTGCTCGGAGCGTCCGCGCTCCATCTGGCTGCCAACGCGTTCAACGACGTGTACGACGAGCGTTCCGGCGCGGACAAGATGGCGGTGATCGATCGCGCCGCCATCACGACAGCCTCCGGCGTGCTCGAGCAGAAGCTCATGACACAGCGCGAGATGCTGCGGCTTGCGATCGCGATGCTTGGGGTCGCTGCGGTCTGCGGGCTGGCGCTCGCGTTGTCCTCGCGGGGAGGTGCGTTGCTGGTGCTCGGCGCGCTCGGCGCCCTGCTCGGGTGGCAATACGTCGCGCCGCCCGTCCGCTACGGCTACCGCGGGCTCGGCGAGATCGGCATCTTCCTGTGCTACGGCCCGTTGCCGGTGATCGGCTCCTACTACGTCCAGACCGGCCGGTACACCGCCGATGCGGCGTGGGCCAGCGTGGTGCCCGGGTTGCTGACGACGATGGTGCTGTACCACCACAACTTCCTGCATTGGCGCGCGGACAAGGCGGCGCACAAGATGACGCCCATCGTCTTGCTCGAGCCGCAGCTCGGCATCATCGCGTCTGCGTTCATCCTCACCGCGGCCTACCTGGTGCTCGTCGCGCAGGTGGCCGTGGGCCTGTTCCCGCCGGCCGCGCTGCTCGTTCTGATCACGATGCTGCCCGTGGGAGCGGGGTGGGCGCGCGTCGCACGCGATCCGTCGCTTCCGCAGCACGCGTTGATGTTGCTCGCTGCAACGCTGGCGTCGAGTGTGTTGACCGGGCTCGTCCTAACGGTGTCGCTGATCGCGACGCGTTAGAGCATCGCGTTGGCAGACGACAGGAACGCAACGGTCCCGACCGCGACGAGCCAGCTCAGCGTGAACACCGGGTGGCGCCGGATCCACAGCCGGATCCTGCCGACCGGGTGATCCCACGTCTCCTGCGAGCGGTCGCACCATTCCTGGGTGATCGTTGCGTCGTGGCGCCGCGCGCCGGGCGCGCGTGCCTGCCGGACCTCGTCGTTCAGTAGCTTCACCAGCGCCGTCATCTTCTCCGTCGAGCGATGCGAGAACGCGAGGTGCTCGACCGTGGCCTCGACGTGGATCGTCGGCGCCCCGCGCCACGAGGTGGTCGCGGCGGTGACCTCCTCGAGAGGGATCCAGCGTGCACCCGCGTGTCCCAGGACCGCGACGCGGAACTTCGTGACGATCAGGGTTGCGCTGCGGACGCCACTGCGTCCGTCGATCGAGACGGTGACGGTCTCGCCGGGCCGCAGGTCGAGCGCTCTCTCCATCCGCTCGGTCCTGCGGTCACGGCGCGACCGGCGTCCCTGCGAAGGCGCGCGCGCGCGATCGCGCTTCTCAGTCTTCGCGTTCTTCTTGGCTTCCACGGCAGCCCGCTTGGCTTCCACGGCAGCCTGCTTCGCGTCTTCGGCGTCTTGCTTGGCGTCGAGCTTTGCGACACGCTCGGCTTCCTTCGCGGCGTCCTTGGCGATGCGCTGGGCCTCCTTGGCTTGCGCCTCGGCCGCGCGTGCGCGTTCCTTCGCCCGGGCGTCGGCAACGCGAGCCTCTTCCTTCGCTAGAACAGCAGCGGCGCGGGCTTGCTCCTTGGCCTCCGCGTCGGCGGCGCGCTCCGCGGCCTGCTGCTGCTTGCGGAGCTCCTTATCGGAGGGTCCCGCGGCCTGGGGCTGAGGTGCGCGCGCCGTGCGACCCTTGATGACGGAGGCGGCGATCGCCGCGGTTGCCGGGTCCCCGGGCGCGGGGGGCGTCTCAGGAACGACCTCGGTGGGTG
>JBKJXT010000045.1:0-3537 GCA_046716205.1 Actinomycetota bacterium | reverse complement strand
GAAGTCGCGGACGAGTCCGATGACGAGTCCGATGACGAAGACGGCGATGACGAAGACGGCGACGAGGAAGACGGCGACGAGGGCGAGGACGACTAAGGATTCGCCCAAGCTCGATCATGACAGGGAGCGCAGAAGCGCTCCCTGTCAGTTTTCTCGAAGGTGCGCGCTGTTCCAGCAACCGCCATCGCGTGCCGAAACTATCTACGTGAACGACTCCTTCGCCGTCTTCAGCGCGCCTCCGGCCGGCGGGCCGGCCTCTGTTGCAGCCGACGTAACTCTGCGGGCCGTCCGCTCGATTGAAGGGACGACCACCGACAAGCTCGTGCGACGAGCGCGGGCCGGCGACGAAGAGGCCTACGGCATGCTGTTCGAACGGTTCCACGACGAGATATACCGTTTCGCCGCGCGGCGACTCGGTGATCCAGTCGCGGCTCAAGACGCCGCCGCTGAGACCTTCACCGACGCCTTCGCCGGTATCGGCAGGTTCCGGTTCACCGGCGCGCCGTTCGAGGCGTGGCTGTACGCGATCGCGCGTCGCCGCGTCATCGACGCAATCCGCTCGGCGACGCGGCAGGTTCCGGTGGCGTCTGTGTCACAGCCGCGAGTAGAGGATCATGCCGACGGCATCGCCCAGACCGCCCACGTCCGCGAGTTGATCGCCGGCCTGCCACCGACCGAACGCATGGTCGTCGAGTTGCGCTACATGGAGGATCTCGACGTCGATGCGACCGCTCGCCGGCTCGGCAAGTCCCCCGGCGCCGTGCGGGTCGCTCAGCACCGTGCCCTGGCGCGGCTTCGTGCGCAAGCGAAGGTGGGTAGAGATGGAGCCGCGTGATTCCCTCATTGAGATGATCCGAGCCGCCGGCGAGGTACTGCCGGCACCGGATCGGCCCGGCACTCGCGCCCGCGCGATGAGTGCGATCCGGCCTCGAGCGCGCTGGTTCGGCGGACGCCTGGCGACGCTCGCCGCCGCGGCTGCGCTGGCCATACCTGCTGGGGTCGTGGTGGTTTCCTCGTCCGGGCACCAAGAGGATCCGCCCCCCGTCACCGTCGACGCCCGAACCGAGCAAGACGACACCTCGCACGACGAGACTTCGGGATCGACCTCCTCCGACGATGAGGACCGCACCGACAGCGGCCAGGCCCACGTAGAGGATCGTGAGGGCGACGAATCCGAGGCGAGTGACGACGACGCTGAGGACGGCGAGGACACCGACGAAGACACCGATGATCAAACGGACGCCGACGAGTCCGACGAGGACGAAGTCGTGGAGCCGGACGAGCCTGACGACGCCGACGACGCCGACGATGGCGAGGACGACGGGGACGCCGACGACGGCGACGACTGAGCCGACGAACCTGACGAACGACGTCTCCTGCTCGCGGTAGTCCTTAGATCAAGATGTGCACGTGGTCACGTCGCGTTCCCTCTTCCGTTTGGGGTTCCCGCCGATCTGATGCCTTGTCGCACGGCTTCGGCCGCGAGCTCGGAGCGGTTCGAGTAGCCGAGCTTGGCGAAGATGTGCGAGAGGTGGATCTTCACGGTGCCCCGTGCGATGAACATCCGCTCCGCGATCTGGGGGTTCGTCAGACCTTGCGCGGCGTGGCTCACCACTTCCAGCTCCGTCGGCGTCAGGCTGGCCCATCCGCTCGAGGGTCGTCCACGCTCGCCTCGCGCGCGCGTCGCGTAGGCAACCGCGTCTTCGACTGTGAGCGCTTCACCTTCGGCCCACGCTGTCTCGAAGAACAAGTCGCCAAGTGCGAGTCGGGCGCGCGACAACTCACCGTCGTACTCAGCTTGATCGGCGGGCCAACGGGCGAGGCCGATCGCGCCCCTCAAGGCCGCGGCCGCGGCGAACAACCGCGTCGCCTCCGAATAGCTCTCGTGGTCGGCCGCGAGCGCCGCCAGCGCTTCGAGCGACTGCACGATGTCCGGTCGTAGTCCGCGCGGAACGAGTAGCGCGAGCCCCTCATGGTGGAGATCTTCCGCGGTGCCCGCCTGCCCGCGTCGACGTGCAAGCTGGCCGAGGCGGTGATCGGCGACAGCGATCAGCCAAGGGTTATCGATACTTTTCGCGAGTTCCTTCGACTCTTCCAAGGCAGCCTCTGCAGCTTGGTCCTGGCTTTCGGCGAAGAGTGCAGATCCGAGCACGGCGAGTCCCCGGGCGATGGCGTGGGAGATCCCCAGTGATCGATCCTGTGGGAGTAGTGGTTCGAGGATGGGGCCAGCTTCGGCCGGCCGGCCGTAGCCGACGGCGAGGGTGGCGAGTGTGAGCAAGGCGAAGGGCACGGCCGCCTCGCCGCCTGTTGCCGTCGCTCGCTGGATGAACGCGGCCAAGCGCGCATCGGCAGCGTCATAGTCTCCGGTCAGTGCGTCGAGCTCGCTCAAAAGGCTCAGGGCAACACCTTCGGTCGAAGGCTCACCGACCTGTCGGCACTCATCGATGGAAGTCTCGAGTTCGCGGCGGGCCAGCCCGAAATCGCCGCGGCGTAGCGCCATCCACCCGACGCCGCTGTGATACCAGGCGGTGAAGAACTTGTTGCCGAGGCCTTCGGCAACTCTACGAAGATCCTCGAGGGCACCTGAGAGCCCATCGTGATCCTCTTGGAAGAGCCACGCGAGGGTAATCATCTTGAAACCGTCGGCTACGGCCCAGTTGTCGCAAATCTTCCTGCCGAGTTCGATGCTCTTGTGGAGTCCCGTGCGAGCAGGTTCCGGCTCGGTCAAGAGCTGCAGGAATCCGATCGTGTTGAGCGCGCGAGCCATCGCCCACTCGTCGCCGACCTCCTCCGCCATAGCCAATGACTCCGGGGCGCGCTGCGCCGCGATCTCATAGGCGCCGCCGTATAGCGCAACGTGCGCGGCGCCCCAGAGAGCGCGAGCGCGCACGACCGACGGTCCTTCGTCACGGGCGAGTGCTCTCGCGAACCAGCGACCGCCTGCGCCGAGATGGCCACGAAGCTCCCAGAAAAGCGTGAGTGCCGTGACCAAACGTAGGAACTGGTCGTGCGCATCGGTGATGTCGGCCCAATCGAGGGCGCCGGTGATGTTGTCGTGCTCTAGCTCCAAGCGGGCCAACCAGGCAGGCGCGTCGGCTGCGACCAGCTCCGGCTCCGCCCGCTCGGCGACTGAGAGGAAGTACTCGCAGTGCCAGGTCCGGATAGCTTCGCTCTCGCCCGACTCGAGGAGTCGATCGCGTGCATACATGCGGAGCGTTTCGAGCAGCCGGTCCCGGTCGGCCGCGTCTGGGTGCTCGGCTAGGACGAGGGACTTGTCCACCAGGCGCGAGAGCAGATCAAGCACGGCGTACTCGTCGATCAGCTCGTCAGAACAGACGCTCTCCACAGCATCGAGCGTGAAGCCTGAAGCGAACACCGAGAGGCGGCGGAGCAGCGCGCGCTCGTTGGGGTCGAGCAAGTCGTGACTCCAAGCCACGGAGGTCTCGAGCGTTTGTTGGCGCGGCATGACAGTGCGGCCCCCGCCGGTGAGAAGGCGGAAGCGATCATCGAGCGCAGCCGCGATACGCGCAGGGGACA
>JBKJXT010000044.1:0-3432 GCA_046716205.1 Actinomycetota bacterium | reverse complement strand
CTTTAGGGTAGGCGCGTGAGTCAGGTCTTACGCGCAGGTGATCTTCCCGCAGCGCTCGCCCGGATGGGTTTCATCGCGCCGGCCGACGCCGCGCGTCATCTGGAAGCGGTCTCGCTCGGCACCGACGGCACGGCTCGCGTCGCGAAAGCCGCCGCCTCTGCGGCGGATCCCGATCTCGCGGTCGCGCAGGTCTGCCGGTGGATCGCGATGAGCGGGACGGTTCCCCAGACCGCGGCGATGCATCGTCTCGCGGCGGTGCTCGGGGTCTCGACGTCCCTCGGCGCGTTCCTCGCGCGCCATCCCGATCAGGCGGAGGTCGTCACCGACGTGCGCACGTCGTCGAAGCCTCGGACGCTCAAGGCGCTCGTCGACCAAGCCACCCGTGTCGTCACGCGCTCGGAGGATCCGAACGCGACCTTGCGACTGTGGAAGAGACGCGAACTGTTGCGCATCGCGTGTCGAGACCTCGCGAGCGGTGCCAACGTCGAGGAGGTCGCGCGTGAGCTCTCCTGGCTCGCAGAGGCCTCGGTCCGCGCGGCGCTCGCCGCGCTCGTCGCGCACAACCCTCCGAAGCCGGGCGCGCGCTTCGCGGTGATCGGCATGGGCAAGCTGGGTGGGGAGGAGCTCAACTACGCATCCGACATCGACGTCATCTTCGTCTACGACGGGCCGGACGGAACGGCGCCGTGGGCGACCAAGATCGCCGAGGGTCTCATCCGGCTGCTGGCGGCGACCACCGAGGAGGGCCAGGCGTTCCGCGTCGACACCACGTTGCGCCCCGAAGGCCGCGACGGCGCGCTCGTTCGATCCCTCGCCGGCTACCGCGCGTACTACGAGCGGTGGGCGCGCCCCTGGGAGTTTCAGGCGCTTCTGAAGGCGCGCCCGATCGCCGGGGACGATGCGCTCGGCGAGGAGTTCAGCGCGCTGATCACCCCGTTCGTGTACCCGGAGCGCCTCTCGCCCGACGCAGTTCGCGAGATCCGCGATCTCAAGGCGCGTGCCGAACGCGCGCTCGCCGCGCGGGGGCTCGCCGATCGCGAGGTGAAACGTGGCCCCGGCGGGATCCGCGACATCGAGTTCGCCGTGCAGCTGTTGCAGCTCGTGCACGGACGTCGCGACGAAGGGCTGCGCTCCCCGAACACGCTCGAGGCGCTCGCCGCGCTTGCGCATCGCGCCTACGTCGGCGACAAAGACGCCGACGAGCTCACTGAGGCCTACCGGTTCTTGCGCATGGTGGAGCACCGCCTGCAGCTCGCGCACGAGCGCCAGACCCACACCGTGCCGGAGGACGAACGCAGCCGGCGCAAGCTCGCCCGCTCGATGGGCTTCGTCGATTCACCGGAGCGCACGGCCTTGGAGGGCTTCGACGGGGCGTGGCGCGAGACGCAGCGAGTGGTACGTCGCATCCACGAGAAGCTGTTCTACCGTCCATTGCTCGAGCGCTTCGCGCAAGCGCCGGCGCTGAACCCGGACGCGGCTCAGGAGCGCCTCAACGCGCTCGGGTTCCGCTCCCCAGGACGCGCGCTGAAGTTCCTCGGCGACCTCACCGCGGGGTTGAGCCGCCGCGCACAGCTGATGCGTGGCCTGCTGCCCGTGATGCTCGACTGGATGAGCGAGGCGCCCGATCCTGACCTCGCGGTGTCGGCGTTCCGCGACATCGCGTTGCGCGTCGGTGGCAACCCGGCGGCGCTCGGGGCGCTGCGCGATTCGCCGCCGGTCGTGGAACTGTTGTGCCGTGTGCTCGGGACCTCGAAGATGCTCGGCGAGTTCCTGCAGCATGTTCCGGAACTGGTCGCCGAGCTCGGCGATCAACGCACGCTGGCGCGGCGTACGCGCGAGCAGTACCTGCACGAGGCGTCGGAGTACGTCGAGTGGCGCGGCGACGCAGGCGCGCGCGATGCGGCCTTGCGCCGGCTCAAGCGTCTGGGCGTGTTGCGGCTCGCGTGCCGCGATCTCGCCGGCGCAGCATCGCCCGAAGAGATCGGGCGCGAGCTCTCGTGGCTCGCCGAGGGCGCGGTGCGCGCCGCGCTCACATCGCTGTTCGTCGAGCATCCGCCACCTCCGGGTGCGCGCTTCACCGTGATCGCGATGGGCAAGCTGGGCGCCGAGGAGCTGAGTTACTCGTCAGATCTCGACGTCCTGTTCGTCTTCGACGCGCCCGACGACTCGGCCGCCCAGAAGTGGGCGACGCAGATCGGCGAAGGACTCATCCAGCGCCTCGCGGCGACCACGGAGGAAGGCCAGGCCTTCCGCGTCGACACCGCGCTGCGTCCTGAAGGCAAGGACGGTGCGCTGGTGCGTTCGTTGGCCGGATACCGCGCCTACTACGAGCGGTGGGCGAAGCCGTGGGAGTTCCAGGCCTTGATCAAGGCGCGTCCCATCGCCGGCGACGAGACACTCGGCGTGCAGTTCGGTGATCTGGTTCGTCCGAGGGTGTACCCGCAGACGTTGGAACCCGAGGTCGTCCGAGAGATCCGCACGATCAAGGCGCGCATCGAGCGCGAGCGCCTCGGCCGACGTGAGGACCCCAAGACGCAGCTGAAGGTGGGGACCGGTGGACTCGTAGACATCGAATTTACGATCCAGCTCCTGCAGCTCGCGAACGGAGTTCGGGACCCGCGGCTGCGCGCCCACGGCACGCTCCCCGCGATCGCCGCGGCGACCGAGATGGGGCTGCTCGATATCGAGAAAGGCCGCTGGCTCGTCGATGCGTACCGGTTCTTGAACCGGGTCCGCAACACGATGTACCTGATCCGCGGGCGCTCCACGGACTCGCTGCCGAACGAGGCGGAAGAGCTCGAGCTGCTGGCGCGAGCGTTGGGGTACCCGTCTCCCGGCGCGCGTAACGCCTTCGTCGAGGATTACCGTCGAACGACGCGACGAGCGCGCCAGGTGTGCGAAGACGTGTTCTACGGAGGGCGGCTCGGCGCGCGCTAAAGAGGTCACGTCGGCATGCGCATGCAGGAATTTCGTGAAGTTCGTCGCGCCCGGCGCGAAACGCTCATCCGATCGCGACGGCTGCGACGCTTGCGCCGTTCCGCGCACTGGACTCAGGCAGCGGTGTCCTTACCATTGCACGTCATGCAGATCGGATCATTCGCGCACGACCTACGGGCGGCGCAACTCGCACAGCGGCTCTATCACAACGCAGCGGCCGAACGCCCCGACTGGATCGACGAAGCGCTGCTGCGACCGGGACAGGTCGCGTTGTTGTTCCAGGTGAGCCGCCGAACGATCAGCGACTGGGCGCGCGTCGGCAAGATCGATGCGATCATCACCCCTGGTGGGCACCGACGTTTCCGCGCTCGTGACGTCCGCAAACTCTTGGCTGGCCAGCAGGTATGGTCGGGCTCGTCTGCGCCACCGGTCGAGGAGCCGCGCTCGCGCGCCGCCCTCTGATGCTGTCTCATATACACATCACCGAGCCCACGA
>JBKJXT010000043.1:0-3765 GCA_046716205.1 Actinomycetota bacterium | reverse complement strand
TCACCACACCGGTCACGAAGCGCTTGCCCTTGTCGTGGAGGTTGTGGATGTCGATCACGGTGACCTGTTTGGAGTCCCAGTCGATCTTGTGCTCGGCCGGGCGCTCGGCGTCGATCCCGCGGGTGAGATGGCGCACGTGACGCGCACCGGCGTCGAGGCGGCGCTGGAACGCCGACACCGTCGCATCGGAGGCGCGCCCAGACCAGATGCCGCCGTCGAGCTGGTTGTGGATCAACGCGACGAGGGCGTCGAAGCTGGTGATCGCTTCGCCGCTGTGACGCACGACCGCGTCGTTGTCCGGGTCGTCTTCGCACTCGGCCTCAAGGGATGCCTCCACGCGCGCGACGAGGTCGGCGATCTGGGAGCGTTCGTCCTCGGCTTCGGCGAACAGGAAGCGCAGGAAGCGCTCGCGGACGAAGTCGCGCACGGTCCAGTAGTAGGCCTCGACGCCGCCCGAGCGGCCTTCGACGTGCGGCACGATCTCGCCCGAGCCCTGACGCGGCGGCGCCCACAGCCCGACGGACTCGAACGGTCCGACCGGCAGGCCGAGCGTCGCGTACTCCGCGCGGGCGGACTCCGGCAGGCGCGCGTTCGGCTTGTCGAGCCACATCAGGTCTTCGCCCTTGACGTTGAACACGATCGCCTTGGTGTTGGTGCGGTAGCCGCCCAGCACGTCGGTGTGGAACAGCCCGTACAGCAGGAACAAGGCGTAGGTGGTCTTGGTGGCGACGCCGGACACGCCGCTGATGTTCACGTGCGCGCCGCGCGAGCCGTCGAGGAAGTCGAGATCGAGCCACACCGGCTCGCCGTCGCGCGACAGACCCGCGGGGATCCGGCGCTCGATCTGATCGAACGCGAGCGCTTCGTCGCGGTCCTTGCCGCGCGCACGGTAGGCCGGGCGGCTGGGCAGCGGTGGCACGAAGACCTCGGGTTCGACGCGGGTCACCAGCACCATGGCAGCCTGCGCGGTCTCGACGGGCAGTGCGCCCTGCTCGATCAAGAAAACGTCGGTATCCAGGGATGCGCCCTCGTGGCGGGCGCGCACCTCCTGGACGATCCCCGACACACGGACGGTTCCACGCCCGGGCACGTCAGTGTCAACGATGACGGCATCGTCGAGCTGGAGGTAGGAGTCGGGCGCGATGCCCACCCAGAACTGCAGCGGCGTTGAATCCTCGGTGCCGATGACGAAGCCGACATGCTCGGAGACCTGCTCAACGTGCTCCATCGGAGACCTCCTGCATCAGGTGCGTCATGATCGCGCGACGGATGAGACGGGAGTCGCCCATCCGATGGCGCAGTCGCGTCTCGAGTCCCCCGACCGGCGCGAGGTTCTGCGGCGCGCGCGGATCAGAGGGGCGCCCGGCGAAGCGAGGCAGAAGCGCGGTCACGCGATCGGCGAGCGAGCGGGCCGTATCGAGCCCGACCGCGGTCCCGACCTCGCAGCGCATCACGCCGGCGTGGTCGTGCCACGCGGGACGCATCGGTACCAACCGTACGTACCACGCATAGCGCTGCACGCCGGAGCCTTCTTCACCCACCAGGAACAGCGGCGTGCGCTCACCCGGACCCAGTTGCGGCACGAGGCCGGCTTCACCAGGAGCGAGGTAGTGCTGATGGAACCGCTTGACCACGCCGACCACCGGCGCGGTGGTCGGATCTGAGAACGTCAGCGGCCCGTCGGCAAGCACCAGCGTTCCGTCCGTCTGCGCGAGGGTGCGGGCGAGCCGTCCCTCGGCCTGGCGAAGCAGTTGCTGGAGCCGGACCAGCGGCGCATCGGGGTCTACACCGGCCTCGCTGACCGATCGGAAAGGGACCGGCATGCGTCCCACCTGCACGGATACGTCCGCAGGGCGCATCCCGGCGCCGACCACGACCACACGTTCGATTTCTTGCGCGGCGAAGGTCGCACGCCCGTTGACGCTCACCGCGCCGACCGCATAGGCCCCGAACAGCCCGGGCGCTCGGACATCGCCGTCGGTCGCCACGAGCCGGGCCTCGATCCTGCGCACCCCATCGATGAACACCACCGGTCCGCCGTCCGCGGATCCGGCGGCGGGGGTGAGTGGAGCGCTCCAGTCCTCGGTCTCGACGTAGGGGGAGACCGGCTGGGGAACCTCATCGACCTCCGCGGCATCGAAGCCCATGCCGTAGCCGGGGTCCCACGGGTCGATACGCAGTGCCAACATGGGCGCAGGATAGAGGGGGGTACCGACAACAACAAGGACGGCAAGATCCGGCAGGCCGTCGTGGGAATGTTCTGCCTGCCGGAGCCGTTGCGGGGGGTCCTAGCGTGCTGTATAACGCAGGCCGACCCAGCGCCGGAGGACGTACGTGGCTGACGAAGAAGAAGAGGTAGGCGTCGAAACGAGCTTCGAGGAGCTCGCGAAGCGCGCTGAGGACACCGAGGAAGAGGACGACGACGAGGTTGTGCTGGATCTCGGGCGGGACGACACCAGCCCGGAAGCCCTCCTCGAGAAGATCGTCCCCATCCAGGCGAACGAGTTCACCTGTCGCAACTGCTTCCTGGTCAAGCACCGCAGCCAGCTCGCGGACCGGAAGAAGATGTTCTGTCGCGACTGCGCCTAGCGCGGTGACCTTGCGACCGGCATGACCGTCGCACCCGACACGCGCCCGCCCTGGCGACTGCGCGCGCGCATCGTGGCCGCGTTCGTCTCCGGACTTGCGCTGACGGCCGCGTTCCCGCCCCTTGACCAAGCCTGGGTTGCCCCGATCGGGCTCGTCCCGCTGTTGTGTGCCCTGCGTGGGTCCTCAGGGCGGGCCGGCGCGCTGCTGGGTTTTGTCGCGGGCTTGAGCTTCTTCGGCGTGTTGATCTATTGGATCTCCTACTTCGGCTATGCCGCCTGGATCGCGCTGGTGCTGCTGATGACCGCGTCCTGGACGGTGTTCGGCGCGATGGCGGCGCGCTCATCCACGCGGCTGGGCGCGATCGGCCGACTGCTGGGCGTCCCGGTGCTGTTCGCCGGGTTCGAGCTCATCCGTGGCTGGGTGCCCTTCGGCGGATTCACCTGGGGCGGCCTCGGCTCCAGCCAGCACGCCGGCGAGCCGGTGGTGCACCTCGCGCGCATCATCGGCGTGACGGGTGTGAGCTTCGCGCTGGCGGGTGTGAACGCGCTGATCGCCGAGATCGTGTGGGCGCGGGTGCTGCGCCGTCGCGTCGTCTGTCTGCTGGCGGCCAGTGTCGTGCTTCTGGGTCCCGGTCTCATCCAGTTGGGGCCGGCAGGCGCGCAGACGGGCACCGCCGACGTAGCCGCGATCCAGGGCAGCGTCCCGCGCGAGCGGTTCACCGGCCTGGGACGCAGCGGTCGCCAAGGGCCTGAGGACACGATCATCATCGACAACCACCTGCGCCTGACCGAGACGCTCGTCGGCGACGCGCCCGATCTGATCGTGTGGCCGGAGAACTCCTTCGACCGCGACCCGCGTCTGTACCCGCATCTGTTCGAGCCGGTGGCGTCGATCACGCGCCGCGTCGGCGCGCCCCTGCTGTTCGGCGCGATCCTCGACGCCGGCGAGCGCTTCACCAACTCCAACCTGTTGGTCGGCACCGATGGACAGCTGCAGGGCCGATACGACAAGCGCCACCTCGTCCCGTTCGGCGAGTACGTGCCGCTGGCGTGGGCGCGCTCGATCGTGCCGGCGCTGGATCGGGAGCTGCCGGCCGACGGCATCCCGGGGAAGGTGCCGGTCGTGTTCAACGTCGGTGCGTTCACCGTCGGCAGCGTGATCTGTTTCGAGTCGACC
>JBKJXT010000042.1:0-7729 GCA_046716205.1 Actinomycetota bacterium | reverse complement strand
ACGGCGCCGGCAAGACGACCCTGTTCAACGTCATCAGCGGCTTCCAGCCGGCGAGCTCGGGTCAGGTCTATCTGGACGACCGCGACATCACAGCCGTCCCGGCCTCAAGACGCGCGTCGCTGGGGATCGGCCGCACGTTCCAGAAGCTCGAGCTGTTCGGGCGGTTGTCGGTGTTCGAGAACCTCATGGTGGCCGCCGAGGCTGGGTCGAGCCGGCTCGACATCGTCAGCGACCTGCTGTCGCTGCCCAAGCGCCGCAGCGAAGAGAGGCGGTGCGCGGCGATCGCGGATGCGATCATCGACAAGCTGGACCTCGAAGCCTCCCGGGAGCGCAGGGCGGGCGACCTTCCGGTGGGCATCGCGCGCGTGCTCGAGCTCGGCCGCGCGCTGTGCATGGGGCCGAAGCTGCTGTTGCTGGACGAGCCGTCGAGCGGATTGGACTCCGACGAGACCAAGGAGTTCGGCGCGCTGCTGCAGACGGTCAACACCGAGCTGGGCGTCACGATCCTCATCGTTGAACACGACATGGACCTCGTGATGGAGGTGTGTCGCGACATCTTCGTGCTCGACTTCGGGCAGATGATCGCGCACGGTCCGCCCGCGTCGGTCGTCGCGGATCCACAGGTGCGCGCCGCATATCTGGGCCAGGAAGACGATGAAACCGCTCCTTCGGCTCCGTAACGTCGAGACGCGCTACGGCGCGTTCGTCGCCCTGGCGAACGTCTCGCTCGTCGTGCCCGAAGGCTCGGTCGTTGCGTTGCTCGGCCCGAACGGGGTCGGCAAGACCACCGTGCTGCGAACCGTCAGCGGCATGGTTCCGCCCAGCGCCGGTGAGATCTGGTTCAATGGGGAACGGATCGACGGGCGACCCGACCACCGCATCGCGCGCCTGGGACTCGCCCACATCCCCGAGGGTCGCGGGATCTTCGGGGGGCTCAGCGTTCGCGAGAACCTCCAGATGGCGACCTACGGCGAGGACGGTGCCGGCGGCGGTTTCGAGCAGGTGTACCAGCTGTTCCCTGTATTGCAGAAGCGGCGCGACCAGATCGCCGGGACCTTGTCCGGCGGCGAGCAGCAGATGCTCTCGCTCGCGCGCGCGGTGATCACCAAGCCGAAGATGCTGATGGTGGACGAGCTGTCGCTGGGGCTCGCGCCGCGACTCGTCGCAGAGCTATTCGAGACGCTGGAGAACCTCCGCGACGCGGGCACGACGATCCTGCTGGTCGAGCAGTACGTGCGATACGCGCTCAAGCTCGCAGACATCTGTGTGATCCTGCACAAGGGACACGTGCGGTTCATCGGCGAATCCGCCGAGCTGATGCACGGCGGCCGCCTGGTCGAGGCCTACCTCGGCGGCACGCAAGCCTCGGCGGCGAGGGGGGGCGCGCCCGTGCCTAACGAACCCGGTACGTCGGACGCTCGCCCGACGCGAAGAGCTCCTGCCCGGCGCGCAAAGAGTCCTCGCTCGAACCGAGGCTGACGAACGCATATCCCTGCTCCAGCGCCGCGCGGCGGCCCAAGTCGTTCGCAGCCCAGATCGCTCGCAGGGTTCCTTGGACCGGCAAGGGCGGCTGGCTGGCGATCGCCTCGGCGATCCACACCGAGGTGCTTTTCAGCTCGTCGAACGCCACGACCTCGCTGACGGCGCCGATCTGGTGGGCGCGTTGCGCGCTCATCCGCTCGAAGTTACCGAGCAGCTGCATGCGGATCGTTTCACCCAGCGGCATCTTCTGCAGCATGTGCATCGACTCGAAGGACGCGGCCATGCCGTAGGTCACGTGAGGGTCGAAGAACGTCGCGTGATCGGCGGCGATGATGATGTCTACCTCGCCGAGGATGTAGAAGGCGCCGCCGCACGCCATCCCGTTCACCGCGGCGATGACCGGCTTCCAGCAGTCGTTGGATTTCGGGCCGAGGTTCGCGCCCGGGTCGTCGAACATGAACGGGCTGCCCGCGACGGAGCCGAAGCGCTTCTCGCGCCCCGGATCGCCCATCGTCTCGGTGCGGTCGATGCCGGTGCAGAAGGCCTTGGCGCCGGCGCCGGTGATGACGCACGCGTTCACCTCCGTGTTGAGCCGCAGCGACTGCCAGACCGCGCGCAACTCGACCTGCATCTGGATGTTGAAGGCGTTGTGCACCTCAGGGCGGTTCAGGGTGATGTAGGCGACCTGACGGTGCTCTTCGTACAGCAGGGTCTCGAACTCCATGGCGTGACCTCCCGCCCGAAGCATACGGTCGAGGGCCTTCTACTCGTCGACGACGCGCAGGGGCTTGTACGCCGGGCGCGGCAAGGTGTCGCTCGTGACGAGCTTGAGGCGTACGGGCACCCCGAGCGCCTGCTCCAGGATCTGCGTGATCTCGGTGGAGAGGGCGTCGCTGGGGTCGGGCGCTTCCAGGCGCAGCACCAGCGCGCTGGTGTCGGAAGTCCTGACCATCTGGAACTCCAGGGCCGGCTCGGATACCTCTGCAACGTCGTGCAGCGCCAGCCAGATGTCGTTGGGCAGGAGTTCCTTACCGGCGGCGAGCACCACGTCTGCGCGCCTGCCCTCCCAGAAGGCGCGCAGGTGCGTCTCGCCGCAGGGGCACTCACCGCGCTCGATCCGCACGACATCCTGCAGGTCGTAGCGCAGCATCGCGTTGTCCTTGGTGAGGCTCGTCACGACGAGGTTGCCGCGCGCCCCATCGGGAACCGGCTCGCCGGTCGCCTCGTCGACGGACTCCACGATGGCTTCGTCCTCACAGACGTGCGCGCCGTTGTTCTGTTCGCACGCCGCGCCGAGGAAGGCGAAGCAGTCGAGACCGGCCGACACGGTGCGGTACGGCGGCAGCTCCCCCGGCGGCATCATGTTCAGGTCGCGCGCCGGGTCCAGTCCCATCTCCACGGCGGTGGCCCAGAACATGTGCAACGCAGGACCGAACATCTCGTAGCGGTCGGGCTTGAGCTCCTGCCATAGTCGCACGGCCCGCTGCGCGTCGGCCTTCGACATCGGGGGGCCGACGGGAACGTTGAGGCACCCGAACGCCTCGATGCACCCGCCCAGCAACGACTGCCCGCCGTTGAGACCGCCGGGGTGCGCGTGGGTGATGATCTCGCCCGGCGCGTAGCCCATGCGCCGGAAGTTGCGGCCGGCGGCGTCGTATTCCACCTCGAGGTCGTGCGCGGTGAACAGCGTGATCGTTGGTCGGCCGGTCGTGCCGGTCGAGGTCGACAGGCGGATAGAGGAGGACACGGGCGCGCCGCGGTAGTCGCCGAGCGGCGGCAACGCGGCCTCGGACGCGCGCAGCTCGTCCTTGGTCGTGCGCGGGATGCGCGGCAGGTCCTCCAGCGACTTCACGTCGTCGGGAGAGAGACCGGCGCCGTCCAGCTTGCGGTGCCAGAACGGGATCGCATACAACCGGTGGACGAGCGCGCGCAGACGCTCCTCCTGCAACGCACGCAGCTCGGCGCGCGGCATCTGCTGAACGTCCGGGCGGTGGAAGCTCGCCACGATCCCTCCTCGTCGTGTCCCAGATCCCTTCATCCCGGCGCACCGTCACGCGGTCAGTCGGCGATGCTCTATCCCCCGGATGCGTCAACGAAGGCTTTTCATACGGGATAGAGCCCACCTATGGGCTCTATCCCGTATGAAAACCTATCTCTAGCCGCGCGACGGCAAGGCGGCTGTCGTCTTGGCTTTCAGGATCAGCGAGCCCTTGTCGTCTTTCACTTCGAAGGAGGCGTCGATGCGGTTCTCGTCGCCTTCCTTGTACTTGCGGGTGACGGTGCCGGTGATCGTGAGGACCGCCTCGGGGAACAGTTGCTTGCGGAACTCGACGCCGAACGTGCGGACGTTGCCGATGCCGACCCAGTCGGTGACATAGGCGCTCATCACCCCGGCCGAGAACATGCCGTGACCGAACACGCTGGGGTAGCCGACCTTCTGCGCGATGGTGTCGTCATGGTGCATCGGGTTGAAGTCTCCCGACGCGCCGGCGTAGCGCACGAAGTGCGAGCGCGTGACCGGGCCGACGGTGGGCCAGCCCGAAACCGTATCGCCCTCGTTGATGTCTTCGAAGTAGACCTGCTCGACCTTGGGTGCCATCAGCTCGCCGCCTTCTCGGTCTGGACCAGGATCGTGCGCGCCAGCAGAACGTCCTCGCCACGCTGGTTCGTGAAGGTGTTCTCGGATACGACGAAGATCATCTTGCCGCCGGCCTTGCCGTCCTTCTCGTACACATCCGAGATCTTCGACCGCGACGTCAGGGTATCGCCGGCTTTGATCTCGCCGAGGTACTCGTACTCCTGGCCCGCGTGCAGGATCTTCAACAGGTCGAGCCCCAGTGAGGCCAGCTTGGAGCCGCCGCCGCCGGTCGGAGGCGGCCAATGTGCGCTGGCCATCGTGTAGGTCAACGGGACCGCGGGGTCTTCGGAGAAGTACGCAGGGTTGTCGTCCAGGATCGCGCGCGCGAACTCCATGACCTTGCCGCGCTCGACGACCATCGAGCTTCCGCCCATCTCCGTACCGATGATCGACTTGTCCACCATGAGGCCTCCCGTGTTCACTAGACGCGCGAAGCATACGGAAGGGAGCGCACCGCGTGGCAATCGAGGTCGTCAAGGAAGACGGGATCACCATCATCACGATCAACCGCCCGGAGCGGCGCAACGCGTTGGACCTGCCTCACTTCGGCGCACTAGCCGACGCGTGGATCGATTTCCGCGACGACGAGAGCGCGCAGGTCGCGATCATCACCGGGACGGGGAGGGACTTCTGCGTCGGCGCGGACCTCAAGTCGTTCGTCCCGATGGTCACCGAGAACATCGACTCTCTGGCGAGCGGGACCTCCGAGATCCGAGCCGACGCCGGTCTGGTCGCGGTGCTGCGCGAGTTCGACCTCTGGAAGCCGGTGATCGCGGCGGTGAACGGAACGTGCGTCGCCGGCGGGATGGAGATGCTGCTGGGCACCGACATCCGGGTCGCGAGTGAGAACGCGACGTTCGGGATCGCCGAACCGAAGCGCGGCTTGTTCCCCGGTGGCGGGACGACGGTGCGGCTGCCGCGCCAGATCCCGTTCCCGTGGGCGATGGAGATCCTGCTGACCGCGGAGGCGGTCGACGCGCAGACCGCGCTGCGCATGGGCATCGTGAACACGGTGGTGCCGCAGGAGGACCTGCTGGATACGGCGCGAGAGTACGCGCGGAGGATCCGCGTGAACGCGCCGCTGGCGATCGAGGCGGTGAAGCGGTCCGTGCTCTCGACGCTGCGGATGCCGCTGAAGGAAGCGTTCGAGTTCGAGCTGATGGAAGCGGCGAAGGTGTTCATGACCGAGGACGCCAAGGAAGGTCCGCGCGCCTTCGCGGAGAAGCGACCCCCGGTGTGGCAGCGGCGATGAACGCTCGTCCGCCGATCGACTGGAGCGAGCCCGCCTGGGCGGAGCGCCGGCGCGTGCTGATCAAGGAGCGCCACTCCACCAACTACGCGAACTTCCTGCCGCGGCTGGTCGATCTGTACGGCAAGCGCACCGTGTTCCTGCTGGACGCGCCGATCGACTATCCGGGGTTCAGCGGCGACGTGTTGAACTACGAAGACGTCGGCGGTCTGGTCAGCCGCTTCGCCGGCGCCCTGCGCGAGCTCGGCGTGGGTCGCGGCGACCGCGTGGGGTTGATCACCGCGAACCGGATCGAGATGGCGTTCGTGAACTTCGCCGCGGCGCGGCTGGGCGCGATCCCCGTCCCGATGAACTTCATGCTCCGCCCGAACGAGATCGAGTACATCGTGCAGAAGGCCGGGATCGAGCTGTTGGTGGTCGATCCGCTGGTGTACGGCAATACGATCGTCGAGCGCTCCAACGTCCCAAGCGTCAAGCGCTGGGCGTTGATCGGCGAGGAGACCGCGCCGGAGGGCATCACGTCTCTGCGTCAGGCGATGCAGGGGATGCCCTCGCATGTGGACCCCGTGGAGCCGCGATCCGAGGACGACCTCGCGATGCTGTTCTTCACGTCGGGCACGACGGGGTTCCCCAAGGGCGCGATGCTGAGCCATGCGGCGGCGATGATCCAGCTGCGCCAACACGTCCGGCTCACCGCCTTGCCGCCGAAGATGGCGCAGCGGTTCGCGCTCATGGTGCTGCCGGTCGCGCACGCAGCCGGCTACGCCACGATGTTGCTGAACCTCGGGATGGGCACACCCGGATACTTCATGTCGCGATTCGACGTGCGCGAGATCCTGCGCAGCGTGGAGCGCCTGCGCCCGACCGTGTTCGCCGGGACGCCGGCGATGTACCGCATGCTGCTCGCCGCCGGCGCGCGCGACATCGACTGGAGCTCGATCCGGATCTTCGGCGGCGGCGCGGACGCCTTCGACGACGACCTCGTGCGCACGGTGCGCGATCTCGGTGCGCGCCCCGGGCCGTTGGGCGTCAGACGACGCCCCGGGTTCATCCGCGGCTACGGGATGGCGGAGGCCAACTCCTACGTCGCGCAGTCGCCCCCGTGGGAAGCGGGCGACAACTGCATCGGCTACGTCTTGCCGCCGGTGAAGTACAGGATCGTGAACGAGGAAGGCGCCGACGTCGCGCGCGGAGAACCCGGCGAGCTGTTGCTGAAGGGTCCGAACCTCACGACGGGGTACTGGAACGATCCCGACGCGACCCGGGCTGCGATCGACGATGCGGGGTGGTTCCACACCGGCGACCTCGTGCGCCAGGGGAAGTGGCGGATGCTGTACTTCGCCGGGCGCGCCAACGACGTCATCAAGAGCGGCGGCTACAAGATCTCGGCGAACGAGATCGACCAGCACCTCACCCAGCATCCCGACATCGAGCACGCCGCCACGGTCGGCATCCCGCACCCGATCAAGGGTGAGCGTCCGTTCAGCGCCGTGAAGCTCGTGCCCGGCGCGACGGCGACGGCCCAAGAGATCCTCGACTGGGCGCGGCAGCGCATCGCGCCGTACAAGTGCCCGCGCCACATCGTGGTGATGGACGACATGCCGTTCACGTTCTCGCTCAAGCCGAAGCGGCGCGAGGTACGCGAGCGCCTGATGCGCGACCTGCCCGACTCGCTCAAGGCCGGCGAATGATCTCCTCGCCGGCCGCGATGCTGGTGGTCGAGCTGCAGAACGACCTGTGCGCGCCGTCGCTGGTGGGCACCGAGGGTCTGTCGGGCGCGCTCGCCCGCGCGGTGGCGCGCCGCGGCGTGCTGAAGACCCTTCCGGCGGTGCTCGACGCCTGTCGGTCCGCGGGGATCCCGGTGCTCTACGCGACGAAGCAGCGCCATCCCGGCCTTCCCCAGCCGTCGTTCCCGCCGATCTACCGCGCCGGAGGCGACGAACCGAAGCTCGTCCACGGGACGTGGGGCGCGCAGGTCGTCGACGAGGTCAAGCCCCAGGCGGGCGACGTCCTGTTGCCGCGCTTCACCTCGATCGACCCCTCGTACGGCAGCGAGCTGTGGGCGGTCTGCGAGCGCCTGAATGTGCGCACGCTCATCGTCGCGGGGATCTCGACCACGATGGCCGTCGAAGGGACGGTGCGCGCCGCCGCGAATCGCGGTCTGCATGTCGTAGTGATCGAGGATTGCTGTGCCAGCGTGCCCGAGGAATGGCATCGCTTCAGCGCCGACAACATCCTGCCGTTGATCGCGCGCGTGACGACGGCCGCCGAGGTCATCGCGGCGCTGTGAGGTTCACGGTCGGGCTGCCGATCCGTCGCGTCGGCGGCGACGATGGGTTCGGCGATCCGGGATTCCTGCG
>JBKJXT010000041.1:0-3157 GCA_046716205.1 Actinomycetota bacterium | reverse complement strand
TGTTCTATTTGGGGGCGCCCGTCTGGCGGGGGCGGGTTTGTTGACGTGTTGGGCGGGGGCTTGTCGTCAGGTGCGGCCAGGACTAAGCCGACGACGAGTCCCGCCACGAGGAGGCCGAGGATAATGCCTCCGATCTTGAGAGTCCGCGCTTGCTCGGCCATCCCCTACTCCTCCGGACGCTCGATGCCGGCACGCGGTCGCGCGACCGCGTGCGCTTCGGTCCGCACCGTGCGGATCCCGACCAGACCCATCAGCACCGTCGGCCGGTCCTGGATCAGGTCGACGGCGACCGCCAAAGTATCGGCCCGGACCGTCACGGAGCCGTCGAAGCCCGCCGTCCGGAGATAGGCGCGGGCCGCTTGGTCGGCCTCGGTGGTATCGAGGATGACGTGGTCGGCGGAGCGAAGAGACGTGAGGTCGACCGCCATGGCCCCGGCCCGAGCGGCTGAGTCGGCGAGTCCCTGGAGGTCGCGCCGGGCGGCGAACAGAACGCCGCCGTCGACAACGAGCGCCGTCACGCCGAGCAGCCCAATCAACACGACGGCTACCAGGGGTGCAACGGCGCCCCGCTCGTCTCTGCTGAGTCTCATGCTCATCTCGAGCGATACCGATCGGTGAGTTCGGCGTGGCGTGCAGCGACGACGAACGATCCCGGCAGGAACCCGAACGCCGGGAGATCCGAGAGCTCGACGCGGTAAGAGACGCTGACCCGGTAAGGAGCGCCTCGTGCGAAGCCGCCCGCATCCTGCTCGAGGCTGAGACGCGCGGGGTCGAGTCCGAGGCCGATCGCGACTTCGTTCGCGCGCTCCCGAGCGATCGCGTGCGCCGTCGCGGGATCGGGCGCATCGGCGGCCGCGCGCGAGGCTTCGCGTGCGACGGTGAGCACGGCCGACTTGGTGGATACGACGCGGCCGGACCCGATGACGACGGCGAGCAGCAGCAGCAGGACCGGGGCGACGAGCACCAGCTCGATCGACGCCGTTCCGGCCTCGCGGTGTCTGGCGTTCACGGTCCCTCCCCCGCCGGACGGAAGCGCTCCCGGTAGGCGGTCGCATCCGCGTGAAGCGCGAACGAGGACAGTCCGGGGATCGGCAGCAACCCCGGCATGCGAGCGGAGACGACGGCGCGCGCGGTCTCGGAGCCGATCGCGACCTCGACGATCGGGGCATCGACGGCGGTTCCCAGGCCGGCCGAGAGCACGTCGGCTGCCCGTGCTTCCGCTCCGTCCACGCTTGCGCTCTCGGCGGCCGCCGCGCGTACCGCCTCGATCGCGGCGGTGCGGGTCACGTGCTGGGCGTGGTACCACAATCCGAACTGCAGGATGCCGAGCACGAGCACCATCAGCGCCGGTGCGACGATCGCGAACTCCAGCGTCGCGGTTCCGCGTTCGCCTCGGATCCTCATCCGACTCCCCTCACGGCGTCGCCCATCCTGGTGAACAGGAACGACAGGCCGCTGAAGAAGTACTCGACGGCGCCGAGGATCACGAGCACCGCGAGCGCGCCGAGCACCGTGTACTCGACGTAGACCTCACCGCGCTCGTCCTTCCAACGTGCCCGGTGAAGGATCCAGAGCAGTCTTGCCAGCATGCGCCTCACCTCCCTCCCTACAACCCGGTCACCCGCAGCAGCTGCACCGCTGCGGGGTAGAGCACGATCACGAAGAACGCCGGCAGGATCAGCAGTCCCACCGGAAGCAGCATCCGGATCTGCGCGCGCTCGCCCGCCTCGACCAGCTCGAGGCGACGGCGCTCCCGCAGCGATCGCGCCTGCGCTCGCAGCGCTTGGGTGATCGGCGTCCCCTGCGCGGCGGCGGTGCGCACCGCGGTCGCCAGCGGCTCGATCTCGGGCAGCCCGAGCTCGTCGGGAAGGCGGGCAAGCGCGGCCGAGGCGGGCTCGCCGCGCAGCTGGGACTCGCGAAGCAGCCGCCGCACGTGCGCGAACAGCGGCCCGTTCCCGTCGCGCGAAACCTGCTCCAGCGCCCCCTCGAGCCCGAGGCCGGCGGAGACAGCCAGGGTGAGCATCTCGCCGAAGCGCACGAGCTCGTCGCGCAGCCGCCGGCGCGCCTGCTGCGCCCGCGAGCGAAGGACGAGATCGGGCATCGCGAAGCCCGCCGCCCCCGCCGCGAGCCAGAACGCGAGCGGCGTGCGCGGGGCGATCCCCAGGGACGCAGCGGCGGGCAGGAAGGCGAGGCCGACGATGCCGCTCGCGATCTTCTGCCCGAAGAACAAAGCCAGCCCGCCGCGGTCGCCGGTGATGCGCAGCCGCTCCTCGGTCGCACGGGGATCAAGACCCACACGGCCGAGCAGCGCCGCAAACAATTCGCCCGCATGCTCGATCGCAGGACGCAACGCTTCCTCGAACACGGCGGTGCGGAACACCGGTTCGCGCGGCCTGTCGGGCTCGGGTTGAGCGTCGGGGCGCAGGCGGGCAAGGCGCTGCGCGAAGCTCGGCTGCGGTGCGCCGTGGGGCTGCGCGGTCAGCACCATCAGCGCGCCGACACCGAAGAGTCCGCCGAACACGATCGCCGCGGTCACGCCGGTCCTCCTTCCAGGCGCGCCGCTCGCTTCATCCCGCGGTAGCCCAACCAGATCAGCAGCAGCGCGAACCCGAGCACGGCCTGGCCGCCGGGCGTCGCGAAGGGAGCGAGGTAGGCCGGGTTGGCTTTGCGGATCGCGACGAGCAGCAGCAGCGGCACCGCGGCGACGATGCGCGCAGAGGTGCGGGCGCGGGTTTGGCGGGCGCGCGCCTCTCTCACCGTGCCCGCCTGCGCGGTGGTCGCTTCGGCCAGCGAGTCCAGCACGTCGGAGAGGTTGCGCGAGCCGAGCCGGTCGGCGAGGCCCAGCGCCGACGCGAGCAGCTCCGCGCCGGGATCCCGCGTGCGTTCTGCGAAGGACGCCGCGGCGGCCGACAGGCCCGAGACGCGCGCCTCCGAGACAAGCCGCTTGAGGTCAGCCGCGATCGCGTCAGGCGCATTCGCCGCGGCCTGGGCCAACGCGTCGGCGAGTCCGATCCCGGAGCGGATCGCGTCGCGCAAACGGCCGGATATCTCGGCGACGGCTTCGCGGTGCGCCAGCGTCGCGCGGTCGGTGCGCGGGTCTAGAAACCTGCGCCGGCCGCGCCCACCCACCACCGCACCGCCCAGGGTCGGTCGCGTA
>JBKJXT010000040.1:0-3943 GCA_046716205.1 Actinomycetota bacterium | reverse complement strand
CGCTGGAGGTACACGCGCGCCTCGGCTTCGGGCAACGCGATCAGGATCACCCCTTCGTCGTCGCGGGGTGCGGCGGGCTCCTGGGCGGTCGCGTGATGATCGAGCCCCGCCCCGATGGCGAAGAACGCTACCGCGAGCGTCCCAACGATCAGCCTCCGCACCGAGCGCATGCTAGGAGGTCGGCGGTCGCGATGCGCTCAGGCCAGCCCGATCTCGGGCGCGACGAGCTGCAGCCCCTCGATACCCAGCCCGATGAACTGATCGAGCTCCAAGCCGATGTCGGCACATGCCCGTATCTCCTCGCGATTCACGCCCGGCGCGAAGGAGGCTTCTTTCAGCTTCTTCTTCACGCTGGAGACCTTCATGCCCACGGCCTTCTCCGGGCGAACCAGAGCGGCGGCGACCAGCAGACCGGCGACGGCGTCGGCGGCCACGATCGCGCGCGACATCAGGTCCGTCCGGTACTCGGGGTAGGCGTGGGCGAGCACCCCGTTGATCACCGTGTCGCTCTCGCCGGCCTCGCGCAGCCACGCCTCCGCCATGCGCGCATGGCGCTCCATCTGTGGGCCCTCGCCGGTCTGATCCTGGTCGAGATCGTGGAACATCCCGCACAGCCCCCAGGTGTGTTCGTCCTCGCCGAAATGCTGCGCGAGGCGTCGCATCACGCCCTCCACCGAGATGAGGTGGCGAACCGTGATCTCCTTCTCGGTCTTGTCGTGCACCATCGCGACTGCGGCGGCCCGGTCCATGCTCACTCCCCCAGGATCTTGATCACCAGACGCTTGGCGCGCCTGCCGTCGAACTCCGCGTAGAAGATCTGCTGCCACGGCCCCAGGTCCAATGCGCCCGCGGTAACGGGGACGGTAACCTCGTGGCCGATCAGCATGTTCTTCAGGTGCGCATCGCCGTTGTCCTCGCCGGTCTTGTGGTGCTCGTAGTCGAGCCCCTGCGGCGCCAGGCGCTCGAGCATCTCGTCCAGGTCGGCCCGGAACCCCGGCTCGTCGTCGTTGATGTAGACCCCGGCGGTGATGTGCATCGCGGCCACCACGCAGAGCCCCTCCTGGATGCCGCTGTCTGCGACCGCCGCCTCGACGTCGTCGGTGATCCGGACGTAGGTGCGCGCCTGTTTGGTCTTCATGGTCAGGTACGCCGTGTGCGCCCGCATGCCTCCCCTTCCGCCGGCCGAGTCCGTGGGATGATAGCGATTCGCAGTAGGGCCTTCGTAGGGAGAAGATAGGCGCGCGATGGGGACGGGTAGCGGGTCGGCATGAGCGCGCTGAAGCGCCTGTTGCTCGGCCGTCCCCTCGCTTCAGAGGAGGCGGAACATCAGCTCCTCCCCAAGCTCCTGGCGCTGCCCGTCTTCGCCTCGGACGCCCTGTCGTCCAACGCGTACGCCACCGAGGAGATCCTCCACGTCCTGATCCTCGCCGGCGCCGCGGCGCTGACCACCTCGATGCCGATCTCGTTCGCGGTCGCGATCCTGCTGACGATCGTGATCACGTCGTACCGCCAGACGGTGAAGGCCTACCCGACCGGCGGCGGCTCCTACATCGTCACCAAGGACAACATCGGGGTGATCCCGGGTCTCATCGCCGGCGCTGCACTGCTGACCGACTACATCCTGACCGTGTCCGTCTCGTTGGCGGCGGGTGCCTTCGCGGTCGCATCCCTCGTGCAGCCGCTGCTGGAACATCGTGTCGCGCTGGCCATCTCGTTCCTCGTCCTCATCACGCTCATGAATCTCCGCGGGACGAAGGAGTCGGGCAACCTCTTCGCGATCCCAACGTACGGCTTCGTCCTGTCGATCCTGGTGATGCTGGTGGTTGGCATCACAAGATGCACCCTGGGCGAGTGCCCCCAGGCTGAGGCAGCGCACGAAGCCGTTGAAGTGACCGAACAACTCGGGTTCTTCTTGATCCTCCGCGCGTTCGCATCAGGCTCTACCGCACTGACCGGAGTCGAGGCGATCGCCGACGGCGTCTCGGCGTTCCAGGGTCGCCGGCCCGCTGACCAAGCCCAGAATGCCGCGACGACACTTGGCATGCTCGGACTGATGACGATCACGATGTTCGTCGGCCTCACCTACCTCGCGAACCAGATGCACGTCGAGCCTTCGGCTGAGATATCAGTCGTCGGACAGATCGCACGGGCGACGTTCGGTGGGGGGATCGGTTTCGCGGTCGTGCAGATCGCGACCGCGCTGATCCTCATCCTGGCCGCGAACACCGCCTACCAAGACTTCCCGCGCTTGTCATCGATCCTCGCGAAGGACAGGTTCATGCCGCGGCAGTTCATCAACCGCGGGGACCGGCTCGTCTTCTCGAACGGCGTGATGGTCCTCGCCTTCTTCGCCGGGCTGCTGATCTTCATCTACGACGCCGAGGTCAGCAACCTGATCCAGCTCTATGTCATCGGCGTGTTCACCAGCTTCACGCTGTCGCAGGCGGGCATGGTGCTGCGCTGGCGCCGGCTACGGCCGCCGGGTTGGAAGAGCAAGGCAACCGTCAACACGATCGGTGCATTCACGACCGGAGTCGTGTTGCTGGTCGTGATCGTCACCAAGGTGGTGCTGCTCTTCCCAGGTGGGGCATGGATCGTGCTCGTCGGCATCGCGATGCTGGTGCTGATGTTCACCACGATCCACCGCCATTACGCCTCCGTCGCGCGTCAGCTGCGACTGCCGGAGGGCAAACCCAAGCGACTACGCGGGACGCGCGCGGTCGTGCTGGTAGCGCGCGTGGACGAGGCCACGATGCGCGCGCTCGGATACGCGCGCTCGTTGCGCCCCTTGGAGGTCCGCTGCGTGCACGTCGGCCGCGGCCAGAGCGCGACCCTGATCAACCAGGCGTGGCAGGAGCGCCGACTGCCCGTCGAGCTCGAGATCGTGCAGGGCGACCCGACCGACATCGCCGACTCCCTGCGCACCTACGTCCGGGCGCTGCCGCGCGCCGACGACGAGGTCACCACCGTGGTCATCCCGGAGGTCTACCGCAAACGCGGCCTGCGCCAGCTGCTGGAGGACCGCAAGATGCTGTTGCTCAAGGCGTCGTTCCTGTTCGAGCGCCGGGTCGCGGTCTGCGACGTGCCCCTGCTGTCCTCGGAGAACTGGTCGCAGTCAACGGGCCCGGTCGCCCCCAGCCGCGTGATCGCGCTGGTGCTGGTCTCGGCGGTTCACAACGCGACCCTGCGCGCGCTGGAGTATGCGCGCACCCTGTCGCCGACGGAACTGCGTGCGGTGACCTTCAACGTGGACGAGGCCGAGACCGAGGGTGTGATGCGCGACTGGGGCAACCTGGTGGACGACATCTCGCTGGAGGTGATCGACTCCCCGTACCGAGAGGTGACCCGTCCCTTGCTCAAGCTCGCGCGCCGGTTGCGCGCCGAGACACCGGACGCCGTGATCTCGATCATCGTGCCCGAGTTCGTGGTTGCGCGGTGGTGGCACCAGTTCCTGCATAACCAGACCTCGCTGGCGATCAAGAACGCGCTGGCGTTCGAGCACGGCGTCGTGCTGACGAGCGTGCCGTTCCATCTGGAGGGCAAGCAGACATCGGCCCCGGCAGCTCCCCCGGCGCCCGACGCGTAGCAACTTGCAGCGAGAAACCGCCGGAGTAGGCTTACGCGCCATGCACGTCGTCATCGCAGGTTGCAGCCGCGTCGGCATCCAACTGACGGTCGATCTCTCGCGCCGGGGTCACACGATCTCGGTCATCGACAAGAATCCGGATGCGTTCGAACGGCTCCCCCCAGGCTTCGAGGGACAGACGTTGGTCGGCATGGCGTTCGACCGCGAGACGCTGGAGGAGGCCGGGATCCGGTCGGCCGGGGCGTTCGTCGCGGCGACCAACGGAGATAACTCCAACATCGTGAGCGCGCGGATCGCCCGTGAGGCCTACGGGATCGAGCGCGTCGTCGCGCGCATCTACGACCCGCGACGCGCCGA
>JBKJXT010000039.1:0-4244 GCA_046716205.1 Actinomycetota bacterium | reverse complement strand
GCGTTGGACAGCACGAACCGTGCGTCGATCGTGGTTCCATCCGCCAGCACGACCCCGCGCGTCGCGCCGTCAGCGACCACGATCGACTCCACCTGCGCGCCCGTGACGATCTCGACGCCGAGGGATGTTGCGCGCGAGGCGAGCGCCTGGGTGACCCCACCCATGCCACCGCGCACGTAGGCCCACGTTCCGGCGCCGTCGACGAGGTCGCCGCCGAACGCGTGGTAGGTCGCGACGAACGCGGTGCCGGGATCGCGGGGTGAGCGGAACGTGCCGATGATCCCCTGGCCGACGAAGGCGCCTTGGAGTTCCTCGGAGGTGAAGAACGCCTCCACGTTCTCGGCGGCAGATCCTGCGATCGCCAGCCGGAAGAGTTCGGAGCGTCCGCGCCGGTCGAGGGCGTCCTCCAGCGCCGCCAAGGACGGGGGCTCCGCGAGGATCAACGGCCGCACGACTGCTGCGACCTCATCCCAGAACGCGTTGTAGCGGTCGTAGCCATCCACGTCCGGCGCGTGGATGCGGGCGATCTCCTCGCGGGTGCGCGCCGCGTCGCGCCAGATGAAGAAGTGCCTCCCGTCGAGTAAGGGCACGAACATCCGAGGTTCCTTGGGGTACCACGCAAGGCCGTGCTCGCCCAGATGCAGCGCCTGGAAGATCTCGGGCCGGAACAAGCTGAACGAGTACGCGGCGGTGGAAACACGGAAACCGGGGATCAGCTCTTCGGTCACGCAGGCGCCGCCGACGATGCCGCGCCGCTCGACGATCCGCACGCGCAGCCCTGCCTCAGCCAGGACGCATGCGCTGACCAGGCCGTTGTGGCCGGCGCCCACCACCACCGCGTCCAGCATGGGGGCCAACTATATGAGGGCACCGAGGCAGGAATCTGCCTGCGCCCGCGGAAAGCAGATACCAAGGGTTTCCCGGGGGAGGGTTCTTGTGAAGATCAAGCCACTGGTCCGCGTCTTGCCTGCAGTCCTGATGGTCGTCGTCGCGCTTGCGCTGTCGCCGGCGCGATCCGCGCCGATCACCGGCGACGGTCGTCGGGCCACGCTGTACCTGCACTCGACCTCACCGGTCGCAACGACCCAGACCGCGCCGTCGCTGGTCGATGCCGCCTCGAAGGGTCCCGGCATGGATGAAACCGCGCCGACCGGCGCGACCCCCAAGACCGCGGTCAACGGCCCCGGCAACGCGGACTTCCGGAAGAACTTCCTGCTTGGTTTCTGGGCGGCAGAGGTACACGGACACGTTACGAACGCGCACGCGAAACTGTGGGTCAATGCGCGCGCCGGCACCGAGATCACCGCGACCGTCTTCGGCGACGGTGGCGTTGGGGTTTCCTCGAGGCTCGGGCGCGCGGCGAAGGCGACGACCGCCAACGGGATCAGCGTGCTGGAGCTGGACATCCCCGTCGATGGCCACGTCGATAGGGAGATCGTCCTGTCACTCTCCTCCGGGAGCACGCCGACGACCGTCCTCTACGACGCGGTGGACTTCGCCTCGGCACTCTCCTTCGACCTCGGCGTCTACGACCCGCCGCCGTTCGGGATCGACTTCCCCCCGGCGACCGGCTGGGACGCCGTCGAGCCGGTGAGCCTGACGAAGGCGAACCGCGAGTCGAGCCTGGTGTTGAACCCTGTGAACGAAGACGAGATGGTGATGTGCGACCCCTCGGGGGTCCCGAGCACCACCAACGGGCATTCGTACTTCTACGTCACGACCGACGGCGGTGCGAGCTGGGCGGATCTCGAGGTCGAGCCTGAAGGTGACGCACGCCGTAACGCGTTCGAAGGTGGGGACTGCGATGTTGCCTACGACGCGGGGGGCACGATCTACACCGCCGACACCTGGCTCGGGAACCTCTCGGTGGGCGCGAGCCGTGACGGCGGCAAGACGTGGACCGGCACGCCGATCGCGGTCCAGGCTCCCTTCGTCGATCGTCCATGGCTCGTCGGAGGACCCGACGGCACGGTGTACCTGACGTATCAAGATGTGCAGTTCGGCATGCCGAGCGTCATCTGGTTCCTGAAGTCCACCGACCACGGCCGGACATTCTCGACCGCGGTGCCGGTCACGACGGGCACCCAGAACGGCGCGTTCACGTGGACGGGCAATTTCGTGGTCTCCGGTCAAGACCTCTACTCGGTGTACACGCGCCGAGCGCAACCGACGATCGTCACCGGGCTGGACGCCGGCGGATCCGAAACGGTGTGGGTCGCAAAGAGCCACGATGGCGGCGCGACCTGGACCCAGCAACTCATCGCGACGATGCCCAACCCGGCGAGCTACCTCTATCCTGTGATCTCGATGGACGCGGGCGGCGCGTTGCACGCCGTGTTCGCGTCCAAGTCGGTCGGGGACCGGCCGGTCTGGTACACGACCTCCACAGACAAGGCCGCGACGTGGACCTCGCCGATCCCGTTGACGACGGGCACCGCAGGCTTCGCGCCGTGGATCGCCGCCGGCGATTCAGGTGAGGCCGTCGTGATCTGGTACGGCAGTCCCAACCCGGTCGCGAACGTCGGCACGGGCGGTGGTACGCACGACTGGTACCTCTACTGGGCGCGCATCAGCGACTTCGGCTCAACGATCACGTCGGGAACGACGACGGTCAAGCCGCTGTTCAAGGGCAACGCGACGATGCCGGAGTTCAACCAGGTACGTCTGGACTCGCAGGGCAAGATGCGGATCGGCGCGAGCGTGCAGGGCGTCAGCGGCGGTTGGGTCGCGTACTACCAGCAAGAGTCGTAGTCTCCCCGTTCGACACGGGGGGACAGGGGATGAGCATCGAGTTGACGGCCGCGGAGGCCGATCGCGCGCGCGTGCTGCAGAAGCGGCTGCATGCGTTGTGGCCCACGATGACGACGAGATCCGCGCCGGCCGATCGCACCGTCGTCGTCCTGCATTCGGTGGGCTTCGAGCTCCCGCCGCACCTTCAGCATGTCGTTCCGGCGTATGAGGAGCGCTACCTGTGCGCGATCCTCTCGCTGCTGCGCCAGCCTGACGGCCGGGTCATCTACATCACCTCGCTGCCGATGCTTCCGCGACTGGTCGACTACTACTTCGGCCTCGCGCCGTGCGCGAACACAAAGGACCTTCGCGACCGGCTCCGGCTGGTGTCGATCGGAGACGGCAGCAGCAAGCCGCTGACCGACAAGATCCTGGAGCGGCCGGGCGTGATCGATCGGATCTCGACGCTGATCCCGGATCGCGAGCGAGCGCTCATCCTGCCGTTCATCGCCGGGCCCTCGGAGTTCAAGCTCAGCGCCGCACTCGACCTGCCGTTGTACGGCCCTCCGCCGGAGCTTCATCGGTTCGGCACCAAGATCGGCGGTCGCGAACTGTTCGAACAGGAGGGTGTCCCGCACGCGCCGGGCGTGAACGGCGTCTCGACGATCGACGACGTCGTCGAGGCGATCGTGCGACTCCGTGCCGACATCCCGCATGTCGCGCGCTTCATCCTCAAGACGAACGAGTCCGCCGGTGGGCTCGGCAACGCGACGATCAACACGGCGGGAGCCGGCGACAACGCCGAGATCGAGAAGGCGGTTCGCGCCCTGGCGCCGGACGACGCCGAGATGGGGGCGGATGCATTCCTCGACCAGCTCGCGCGCCACAGCGGCGTGCTCGAGGTGCGCCTGGACGGGGCGCAAGTGCAAAGCCCAAGCGTGCAGATGCGGTGCGGCCCCGGCGGGGAGACCGAGGTCTTGTCGACGCACGACCAGATCCTCGGCGGAGCCAGCGGGCTCACGTTCCTCGGCAGCCGCTTCCCCGCGGACGAGGGTTACCGGTCCCTCATCAGGGACGAGGCGGTGACGGTCGGCACGAGGCTCGCCCGCGAGGGGATGATCGGACGCTTCGCGATCGACTTCGTCGTGCTCCGTGATCCAGGCAGCGAGTGGCGCGCGTACGCGATCGAGATCAACCTGCGCAACGGCGGAACGACACACCCCATGCTCACGCTGCTTTCGCTGACGGACGGCACCTACGACCCCGACTCGGGCCAACTCCTCGCATCCGACGGCGAACCGCGCAGCTACGTTGCCAGCGATCACATCGAGTCGCCGGCGTATCACGCGCTCTCGACCGATGATCTGCTGGACCTTGCCGAGAAGGAGCTGCGGTGGAAGGAGTCTCAGATGGAGGGCGTTGCCTTCCATCTGATGAGCGCGATCGCGGGCGGCGGCCGGACGGGGGTGACGGCGATCGGACGGACGATGGCCGACGCCGAGCGCCATTACGCG
>JBKJXT010000038.1:0-10947 GCA_046716205.1 Actinomycetota bacterium | reverse complement strand
GGTGTAGACGTAGGGCAAGAGCATCGTCTCCGCCGCCGCGGCCAGGTCCTCGGGTCGCGATGCCCACGGGTAGTCCGGCGCCCAGGTCGAGCGCGCCATCCCGCCGTAGAGCACCAGCGCCTCAGTTCGTTCGGGGTAGGTCGCCGCGAACAGCAGGCACATCGGCACGCCTTCGGAGATGCCGAACAGCACGGCGCGCTGTGAACCCGCCGCATCCATCACTGCGCGCACGTCCTCCATCCGCTCTTCGAGCGTCGGCATGTCGTGGACGCGGTCGGAGAGTCCCGTGCCTCGCTTGTCGAAGTTGAGCACGCGGCTGAAGGCACCGAGACCCTCGGCGAAGCTCGCCCAGATCGGGAACTCCCATGCCAGGTCGACGTGTGTCGCGTAGCCCTGAACGAGCATGAGATCGCGCTCACCGCTACCGAAGACTTGATAGGCGATCGAAACCCCGTCGCCGGCAGTCATGTACTTGGTATCGGGCGGCATCACCGTAAGCGTAGGCGAAGGATCTTTACGGGGTCACGGGTGCGTCCAGACCAGCGAGGCGCAACAGGCCCCATGCCGCGGCGGACTTGGCCTGTTCGGGCGCGCGGCTGACCTCGATGTTGTGGTCCGGGGACATCCGGCGCACGTCGTCGACGATGCGAGGGTACCGCCGTGCGATCCCGCCGGCGATCACGATCAGCCGGGGCAGGTCCATGTCCCGCAGTGCCCGCGCGATCGAGGCGGACACCGTCTGCACGTGCTCTCGTGGGAGCGGATCGGGCAGCGCCCACCCCGCCGCGACTGTCTCGAGACATCCCCTCCGGCCGCAGTTGCACTCCTTGGTCGAGAACCCCGTGCGATGCCCGAAGACCTCCGTCGCGACGACGACGCCATCGCGCACGATCGCGCCGCCGATACCCGTCCCGAGTCCGAGATACCCGAGGTCGATCCCGTCGCGCAGCGCGCTCTCGCCGAGCGCGGCCGCGACCGCGTCGTTGGCGAGGACCCGGGCGGGACCGCGCAGTCCGAGCTCGTGCACCGGGTCCACGTCGTACCAGCCGAGGTTCGAGGCGGCGAGCACACGCATGCCCTCGATGATCCCTGGGACCGCGAGGAGCAGCGGAGCGTCGTCCACGTCGTACACGCCCTCGACGAACGACGCGGTGCCGCCTTCGTCGAAGACGACGGTTTGGATGCTTCCGCCACCGAGCTCCACGCAAACCGCCAGGGACCTCACAAAGCTGCTCCTTCGATCAACGCCGCCCCGATCGCCTCGACCGCTGCCGGCCCGAGGCTGACCGTCTCCTCGTAGCCGTCGCCATACGGCATCGGCAGATACCCATCCCAGGTCGGGGCGAGACCGGCAAGCAAGGTCACGTTCCCACGCGCATCAGTGATCGCCCGTCCGAGCGCGTGGAACGCCTCGCCGGGGATGCCGACGACGCGAAGATGCCCCAGCGCCCATTCGACCAGCTCGACACTGTGCCCTCCGCGGCCGAGCAACTGGCCGAGAACGGTGGGCGCGATCGACACCGTGAGGGAGCGCGTCGCGACCGCGAGCGCGCCGGTGACCGGCACCGCGCCGGGCAGGACCGCCGCGACGGCGCCCGCGAGTTCCCTGCCGATCGACGCGGCCTCTTCAGCCGACTCCGCCAGATGCGTCTCGACGTCGGTGTGGTGCTCCACCGGGTTCACATCGCCGAGGGCGCCGGACAGCATCACCGCCGTGCCGCCGACTCGCTCTTCGAGCGCGGAGCGGAACGGCCCCACCCAGTCGGTCGATACCGCGAGCCATGGCGAGCCGTGTGACACAGGATGGATCGAGATGTTCGCGATGCACCCGATGCGATCGCCGTCGGCGCCCCGGAGGTCCAGCGCGGTGAACCACGGCTCGTACGGGAGATTGCGCCGGTTGAACGAGACACCGTCCGGCAATGGAGCCTCAAGCGCGAAGGCGTCGGCGGCACGGAGCCCGTCGCGTGCGGCGCGTGCGGCCTCGATGCAGCGCTGTATCAGGAGCGCGCCGTACCCATCGGGCGTGTCCCAACCCAGCACCTCGGCTCCCTCGATCGCGTTCGGGCCGTGGTGGGTGTGCGTGCACGACGTCAGGACGGCAGATCGGTCGATGCCCAGCGCCTCCGCGACGGCAGCCCGCACCGGATCTGCGAACCCGCTCGACATACCAAGGAGATCGAGCACCAGCAGACACACCTGCGCATCGCCATCGTCGAGAACCATCGCACGCGCCTCGAGCTCGTCATGGACTCGGTCGGCCGGTTGGGTCCGGTCACCGAAGCCGGCGAGTTTCACCGGAACCTCGGGGGTGATCCGCGCGATGCCGAACCCTGCCCGCACGCTCATCCGTAACCCCAGGCGCGATCCAAGAACGTGCGGATCCGGTCGGCGAACTGACGTCGTCGCGTGAAGAAGAACGCGTGAGCCGCACCCCCGTACACCTCGAGCTCAGCGCCTTCGATCTTCGCCGCATGGAACTGCGCGTGCGCCAGCGGAACGACGTCGTCCTTGTCGCCGTGCATCACCAGCGTCGGCACAGTGACCGTGAGGCAGTCAGCGTTCGCGATCTTCGCCGCGCGGACCTGCGCGAGGTCGTTACGCACGCCCGCGAGACCGGGCGGCGCCTCGAGGTGCGTGCGGGCGAACGCGACGAGGTCGCCGGGCATCCGCTCATCGTCGGCTGCCCACGCGCGCTCCTCGGGCGTCAGCGACTTCTGGATCCAGCGCGCGACGGCCTTCGGGCTTTCGATCTTCCGGCGCGCCACCGCCCGGTTCAGCGCCGTCGTCGCTTCGCCCAGCCCCCACGGCGTAAGCAACTTGAGCGCGCCGGGGACCGCGATCTGCTCAGCCGAAAAGGCGCAGGCCAGCACGAGCGCGCTGCAGCGATCAGGATGGCGGTTCGCGAAAGCCATCGACGACGGCCCGCCTCCGGATGCCCCCACGATCGCGGCTCGCTCGATCTCGAATGCATCGAGGATGGCCGCGTACAGATCCGCTTGCTCGGCGTAGGTCCTGCCGCTCGTCAGCGGAGTCGTGCCGTATCCCGGGCGGGACGGAGCGATCACCTGGTAGGCGTCGCTCAGGTCTTCGGCGAGGGAGAAGCACTGTCGCCACGATCCGGGCACGCCATGGATGACGAGCACGGCCGGCCCGTCTCCGGCGCGCGCCACCTCGACGGCACCGCGCGCGGTTCGCACGTCGCCGACGTCGCGCCACGCCGCACGACTACGACTCGCAGGAGGGATCGACATGTTTGCTGAGTGTACGGACTCCCAGCACGGCTCGACGGCTCAACCGATGCCGGCCAGCGCGGCCATCCGTGCCGCAACGGCCTCCAGAGACCGCTCGTGGAACATCGCGAGCGCGGTGTGCAGATCGTCACGGAACGGTGCGATCCACCGCAGATCCACGTGACCCCAGCGCGCGCCCAGTACCGAACCCGCCGTCGCCCCGAAGCTATCGGTGTCGTTGCCCTGCATCACCTGGATGCAGATCCCTTCGCCGACATCTCCCGCGAACGTCACCGTATTGATGAGGGTGCCGATCTCCTGGGTGATCCGGCAATGACCGTGGTCGCCGAACAACCGATGGATGCGCTCGTAGCCATCGAGCCAGTCTCCTGCCGCCTCGATCTGGGCGATCGAGGTCCGCACGGTGTCCGCGAAGCGGCTGCGCTGCGGGATGAAGCCGAGCGCGATGCGGAAGATGTCGAGGGGATCCTCGCGGAACGGCGCCGCAGCGATCGCGGCGGCGACGAACATCGCCGCGTAGAGGCCCGTTCCCCGGTGGGTCATGCTCGCATCACGCCACGCGAGCTCCGCGGCGAGCGCCGGCCGGCCGAGCGCAGCGTAGGCATACGCGTCCACGCGGATGAGCGCGCCGCAGAGCTCCGCGCCGGGGTTGCCCAGATCGATGACCTCGCCGTCGGTGAGCAGTCGCATCGCGTCGGCGACCACCGCGGTGCGCTCGGGGCCGAAGGTCACCCGGGCGGGAAGATTGAACGACCACAACGCCCGAAGATCTTCTTGCGTGAACGCGAGACCTCGTTGCTCGAGCGCGAGCATCCCAATGATCGTGTAGTTGATGTCGTCGTCGGGCGCGACGTGGGTGATCCGCTCGCGCACGAGTTCGGGCCACTGTCCCTGCCGTTCACGCAGTCGTTCGATACCCCGCTCGCTGAGGTAGTCAGTGAGCGGCCACTCCCCGACCGGGGACAGTGCGTCTCGCAGCTCGGCCAGCGTCGCGGCGATCTCGAAGGGTTTGCCGAGCATGCAGCCGGCGACGCGCCCAAGGAACGCGGCCTCGGCGCGCGCGCGCAGGTCACCGGAGCCCAGCGCGTCGAGCGGGCGCGCCGGATCGCATTCCTGCTCGATGGCCGCGTACTGTGTTGGTTCGACGTACGGCCAGTCTTCGCGCAGGGGGATGTCCTCGAGACGGCGCGCCAGCGACACGATCCCGTCGTAGGAGTCGGGGATCTCGATCCCCTCGGTCGCGTACCCCTGTTCGTGCATGTCGGCCAGGGTGGCCCGCAGCCAGGCGCGCGACGACGCTATAGACGGCAGCACTGTTTCACGAGCCGCCGCCACCGGCCGTGGGACCGTTCCAGGACGGGAACGGTCGGACCGCGGGCGGCGCGACCTCGGTGAAGTAGCGAAGCATCCAATAGGGCGTGAGGAAATCGATGCCCGGCTCCCGCTCGAACGGGTTCGCGGCGCCATCGAGCTTGTAGGGGCTTCGCTGCCACAGGAAGTCCTCGCCCCGAGCTCGTTTGGTCACCGGCAGCGGAGTGGCCGATCGAACCGTGGTGCGCTGGCCGGGGATCGTCCAGTCCAGCGATCCCACCGGGGTCGCCTGGTGCATGTCGACGGCATCTTCCTGCATGCACACCAGCGTCGTGCCGCACCGCGAGCTGTTCTGCGCCGGCGTTGCGAGCGATGCGCGGAGCTGCAGCCACTCCTTCAGATGACGCTGCGCGAGGTCGAACCGCGCGGGCTCACCGGTCAGCCCATAGGTCACCGCTTCGAAATGCGCGTTGACGTCGTCGCGCGTCGTGGCGTCGATGATCGCGAACGTGCGGCGGAGGTAGTCCGCGACCGGTCCGTCGGGCTCAAGGCGCAGGACGTTGAAGTTGGTCAGATGGTTAAGGTTGAAGTTGTAGTAGCCCCCATGCGGGGACTCGATCGCGAGCAGGTACTCGGTCGGCAGGTTGGGACCCATCGCCGCGAGTTCCTGATGCCAGATCCCCTCCCACGTCGCGGCCTGGACCGCGTCGCCGTCGATCGTGGCGACGTGACGCGCCGCTTGGGTCATGTTCAGGCGCGGCTGCGGATTGATCACGAACAGCGGGAAGATGAAGTTCTCGCTGCCGGTCGTGCTGAGGAAGGTGTTCGGTTTGAACACCGTCCACCCGTGGCGCCACAGGTAGCCGGTCAGCGTAAGGATGTCGTCGCGGATCTGATGACGGAGCGCTGGGTCGTCCGCGCCCACCAGATCGAACGCGGTGAGCAACCCGAACGTAGCACCGGCATGCTGGTCGCGACTCGTGCCGTCTTCGCACCACCAGGTGTCGGCGTTCCATGGGTTGGGCTCGTCCCAGTGCAATGGGCCGAAGATCATCTTGCCGGCCTGCGCGCCCTGGCCCTGCATCCACGACGGCACACCTTCCGGGAAACACGCCCGCCAAAGGATGCCTGCTTCTCCGTCGGTGACCCCGCACGAGTGAACGCCCCCCGGAGGATCCGCGGCGCCGCACGCGCGGGGGTGCCAGCTCTTCGAGATGTTGATGAGGATGTGGAACTTCGCGACCATCTCGTCGATGCGCGCCTTGGCCTCCGCCTGGTCGGCGAGCGCGAGCGCGCGTTCGTCCGCATCCTGCGAGGTCTGGGCGAGCTTGCGAGCAACGGCGTAGCGGAACGACTCGCCGGCGAGATAGACGCCGGTCCACAGCGCCGAGTCCGGCTGGCCGTGCATCCCGTTGACGTGCTCGCGGGTCTGGCTGAGGCGGTCGGCGGTGTCGAAGTTCAACCCCACCATCTGGCCGAACCAGAGATGATCGGCGGCGAGCGCCTCGAGAGCTGCCGCATCGGGGCTCAGCGCGGGATCCACGCCAGGAACATCGGCGCGCGCAGTCGGCCCCAGCACGCAGGACGCCAACAGGATCAAGGACACAGTACGACGCATCCGCTCTGCGTTCGGCGCCGCCCGCAGGGCCTCCTGCTTCAGCGTCCCACAAACGAAACTTTCTCAGACTCCGGAGCAGGGAAGCGCAGCGGTACACGCGAACTCAGTCGGCACCGGAGTCGAGGAGGAACCATGCGCAAGATCGTCATCCTGATCGGCATCGCACTCGCCGCCGCATCCGCCGGTGCGCACGCGAACTACGACATCCCGGATGCGAAAGACTGCCGCTCCAAGCAGCAGGCAACGGTGATGACGGCAGCCAACGGGGCGAAAGAACCGGACCGCCTGGCGGTCTGCGTGAACCAAGGCGGCATGACGCTGTTCTACTTCGGCGGAGAGATGCAGTCAGAGGACCCGCGCAACGACGGCTTCGGCGGAACCTGCGGCGCGATCATCGTCGCCGACCAGAACGTTGCGCAGGGCAACAACGGCGAGGACTTCGACAACAACGGACCCGACGGACGGCCAGGAACCTCCGACGACTTCCACTGCTGAGCGAACCTGCTTAGCGCGCCGGCGCGGTCAGCTCCTCGACGTCGAGCTCGCCGGCGGCGTGCTTGGCGCGCAAGACCTTCTTGTCGAACTTGCCGACGCTCGTCTTCGGGATCTCGGCCACGAACGTCCACCGCTCGGGCAGCCACCACTTCGCGACCTTGTCCGCGAGGAAGGTGCGCAGCGCGTCTGCGTCCGGCGTCGCGCCCTCCTTCAGCACAACGCACGCCAGTGGGCGCTCGTCCCAGCGCTCGTCCGGCACGCCGACGACGGTGGCCTCGACGACGTCGGGGTGCCCCATCAACAGGTTCTCGACCTCGACGCTCGAGATCCACTCCCCGCCGGACTTGATGACGTCCTTGGCGCGATCGGTGATCTGGATGAACCCGTTCGGCTCCATCTTCGCCACGTCGCCGGTTCGCAGCCATCCGTCATGGAACTTCTCCGGCGCGTCGTCGAGGTAGTAGCTCGCCGTGATCCACGGCCCACGGATCTCGATCTCGCCGACGGACTCGCCGTCCCACGGCAGCACGGTACCGTCGTCGCCGGTGATACGGATCTCGACGCCGGCGACCGCGCGTCCGGTCTTGGCGCGCCATGCGAACTCGTCCTCGCCGGTCACGTTGACGGGCGGGATCGCGAGCGCAGCGAGCGGTGAGGTCTCGGTCATGCCCCAGCCTTGGATGATCCGCACGCCGTGGCGCTTCTCGAACGCCTCGATGAGCGCGCGCGGAACGGCCGACCCGCCGCACACGACGCGCGTCATCGTCGAGAAGTCGACCGGGTTCGTCTCCGCGTAGCGCAGCACGTCGTTCCAGATCGTCGGGACGGCGCCGGCGAAGGTGACCTTCTCGTCGGCGATCAGCTTCGCCAGCGGCTCGGCTTGCAGGAAGCGCGCCGGCATCACGAAGCTCGCGCCCGATGCCCAGCACACGTACGGAAGCCCCCACGCGTTCGCATGGAACATCGGCACGATCGGCAACACGCGGTCGGCCTCGGTGATCGTGAGACCCCAGCCGGATCCGAAGGTGTGCATCACCGTCGAGCGATGCGAGTAGACCACGCCCTTGGGATCACCCGTCGTTCCGGTCGTGTAGCACATGGCTGCAGCGGCACCTTCCTCGATCGCCGGCCAATCGAACCCGGGCGTCTCGGCGGCGAGTAGCTCGTCGTAGCGATGGATCTTGGCCGTCACGTTCGCGCCGAGCGCGCTCGCGTCTCCGGATCCCACCACGATGATGTGCTCGACGGTCTTCAGCTCGGCGACGACGCGCGCGAGCAACGGGATCAGCGTGTCGTCGACGATGATGACCTTGTCCTCGGCATGGTTGACGACGTAGGTCAGCTGGTCGGGGAACAGACGCAGGTTCAGCGTGTGCATCACCGCGCCCATGCACGGGATGGCGAAGTAGGCCTCGAGATGCTCCTGGCTGTTCCAGCAGAAGGTTCCGACGCGATCACCCTGCTGGACGCCCAGGCGCGCAAGTGCCGCCGCGAGCTGCTCGGCGCGATCGGCGATCTGCGAGAAGGTTGCGCGCCGGGAGCCGTCTCCCATGTAGGTGACGCATTCGCTGTTCGCCCAGACGGCGCGTCCATGGTTGAAGATCATCGAGATCGTCAGCGGGAAGTCCTGCATCGTGCTCTGCATGGCGCGTCCTCCTGAGAACCGGTGGAGCGCAATACTCGCACGAGACGGTCGGTGGGGGCTAGCTCGCGCCGCCGCCTCCGCCGCCGCCTCCTCCGCCGCCGCCGCCCGATGAACCGCCGCCTCCGCCGCTCCCGCTGGAAGGCGCGGTGGAGAACGCAGCTTGCGCGCTCGCGGTGAACGACGTCGCGAAGCTCCCGATCGAATCTCCGAACGTGCGAGGACCGGCGCCGTATGAGGAATAGCCGTACCACCCGAAGCCCGACGTCTGTATCTCCGGCGGTGCGTGGATCTTGATCGCCTCCGACACCTCTTCAGCGGCCTCCAGCGGTATCGCGTAGACGAGGTACTGCTCCCACACCTGAACCGCCGTCGGACGGTAGTCGCCCATACGGGTCATGTCCTTGAGGAACCGCTGGAAACCCTTCCAGCGGGCGTACTGCCGCGCGCCATCGGGGGTGCGACGCCGCAGCAGGGGGCTCAGGATGACTTGCACGACGAGGAGGGCGGCCCCGATCAGCGGCCCCGGTGCGTACCGCAGCGGATCGCCGCCGCCGACGGTCTGCGACGCGAACGCCGCGAAGACGAAGAGTCCCGCGAGCACGACCGCGCCGATACTCACCGCGATGACGCCGGCGCGCGACTCGATCAGCTTCAGTCGCTTCCCGTGGCGCTTGACCGCCGCCACGAACGCCGCATGGTGGGTCTGCATCTCGCTCGGATGCTTCTGCGCCCACTCTTCGAGCTCGCCGTTGGTGACGCCGAGACCGTCGAGCCCGGCGGAATGGATGATCTCGAGCACCTCACGCTCGTAGTCGGTGATGTCGCCATCCGCTTCGCGCGTGGGGGTGATGGTGTAGGTGTAGACGGCTTTCTTGAATATGAGCCCTTCGTCGGTCCGGCGCTCGGCGATCTTGAGGTATCCGCGATGCGCGAGGTCCATCAAGGTCGCGACCATGTCGGAGGTCTTCACCGTTCCGAACCGCATCAGGTATCCGACGATCGCCGGTGGATAGGTCTCGGGCAGCTCGCGGATGATGTGACCTTGGTAGCCGGCGCGCGGTTCCTTGCCGTACTTCACGAACAGCCAGAAGAAGAACGCGAGGGAGAACAACGCCATGAGCGGCGCGCCGATGTTGACGACCTTCGAGATCGTGCGCGCCCTGTTCGCTTCGTCGGCGAGCTGCGTCTCCTCGGCGAGGATCGCATCCAGACGCGAACCGGGGATCCTCGGCGCGCGCGGAACGACCCAGGGCGGGAACGTCATTCGCCCTTCGAGGAACGTTTCCGCGGGCAGACGGTCGACCGCCCAGACTGCTTCCTGCGTGGTCCCGTCGGGGCGAAGCACCGGCTGCACCTCGCCTTCCAGCGGGCCGTGGCCCCAGACCCTCACGTCGGACGCCGGCACCGGCAGCAAGACAGAGATCTTCACGTCGTTGCTGGGGACGTCCCATCCCTCCCCGATGAACTTCCAATACAGCTCGGCGACGTCGTCGTGGGCGAGGATCGCGTTGGACACGCGATAGGTGACGGTGAAGGTGCGCTCTTGATCCATGGCGTCGTAGAACCAGCGGATCTCATGGGTCTCGCCGTTGGTGACGACGAAAGTGCCGCTCTCCTCGGCGCCGGTGTTGGGAACCGAGCGGAAAGGCACCCTGCCCTCGGCGACCGAGACGTTGGAGATCTGCCAGCGACCGCGGGGGATCTCGATGAACGCCCGCCGGTAGGAACCGCTGAAGTTGAAGGTGCGATCCTCGCGGACGAGGAAGGAGCCGTCGGGTTGGATCCGATAGGTGATACGGATCTTCGAGAAATCGTACGACTTCGCGTAGGCGGGCGCTGGGGCGCTCGCGACGATCATGGAGGTCGCCGCGAGCGCCAGCAGCGCGCGCCGGATCATGCGCTGATTATCAGGTAACCAAGAACTTATCGAAGCTAACGTTGTATCCCGTCGACGAACTGCTCTTGGTGCCGTCCACGTAGATCTTCAGCGTGTGCGTCGTGTTGCTGAGCGTCGAGGAGGTGAACACCGTCCGGTTGTAGCTGAGGCTGACGTCGTAGAGATCGACAGTAGCCTTCTTCACGTTGTCCAAGTACACGCTCGCCTTACCGAACGAAGGTCCTTCGACCCCTACCCAGGAGATCCGGGTCCCCTTGAAGGTCACGACGACGTAAGGCCGAGACCCGTTGTCCCCGCTCGCGGTGTGGGTCATCACGTCGTAGGAGCCGCCGCTGGCCGAGCCGCTGGGGACGCGGTTGAAGCGTTCGGTCAGTGAGGCGGAGGTCTCCTGGTAGGTCGTCGTACCCACCTTGAATCCGTCGACGAACACCCATCGATCCGACGAAGACGCTGGCTTGGTGCCGAGCACTCGGACCTCAAGGGTGTGCGTCGTGTTGCTGACCGTGCGCGAGTAGAGCGTCTTGTAGGCGGCACTGCTGCTGTAGAAGCTCAGGTTCGACTTGACGCGAGTTCCGTCGAGGTAGATGTCGGCGTAGCCACCATTGCTCGCCGTCTTTGCCAACAACCGGATGCTGCTTCCCTTGAATCGGAAGCTGGCACGTGCGCCGGCCGTCTTGGAGGCGTGGAAGCGCCCGCCACTGGCCGAACCGGAGTCGTCTGAATCCCA
>JBKJXT010000037.1:0-3278 GCA_046716205.1 Actinomycetota bacterium | reverse complement strand
AACCCCGCCTGTCGCCGCGGGGGCGGGGCCCTAACACCCCCGCGCGCGGGCCGGGGGCCGCGTGGGGGGGCGGGCCCCGTCCACGTTGGGCTTCACCGACCAGGTCGGCCTGGCGCGCGAGGCGGCTATGCGCCTGCTCACCGTGCGTGAGCGATCGGCCGCGGAACTCCGCCAGCGCTTGAAGCAGAAAGGGTTCTCGCCTGAGCCGGTCGAGGAAGTGATCGACCGCCTCAAGGCCGCGGGCTTGCAAAGCGACCAGCGCTTCGCGGAGCTCTACGCCTCCAACGCCGGCTCGATCCGGGGCCTCTCGGCTCGCCGGATCCAGAACGACCTGCGCGGCAAAGGGGTGGACGCCGAGCTCGCCTCAGCCGCTGCCGCCGTCCGGCCCGAGGACGAAGAAGACCGTGCTCGTGAGATCGCCATCCGCCGCGTGGGCTCGTTACGCGGCCTGAGCGCGGAGGCAGCCGGCCGCCGGTTGATGGGTTTGCTCGCGCGCCGGGGGTACGCGCCGGGCGTGTGCCGGCGCGTGGTGGCCGAGCTGCTGAGCCTTGACCGTGAGGCAGAGGAAGCGTTCCTTGACCCCGATTCAGCCCGGGACGTACGATGACCCGGCTCGACGAACCTCTTAGAGATGCGCTGACCAGCGATTTTGATACCTATGAGATCACGATGCGACTGATGAGGGACGACCGGACCAGACAGGGCCCCTAGGGCCCCGTTTCCGCCACCCTTTCATCGCGCGCACCCAGCGCTTATCTGTTGCTCGCCGAGCGCACTGCTCGGCTTTCCATATTTTCCAAGCCGGACGCGCCTCATCCGCGCCGTCCGGATCGGAGGGAGTGACTACAGATGGGCGTCGTGATCGGCCTCGTTCTTGGCCTCGCGGCCGGAGCGCTGGTCGGCTATCTGATCCGCAATCGTCAAGGTGCGGGTCGCATCGGTTCGGCGGAGTCACGAGCCGACGAGCTGATTCGGGACGCGAAACGGGAGGCGGAGACGCAGGCCCGCGAGGTTGCCATCGCCGCCCAGGACGAGTCGCTGAAGATGCGCCAGCAGGTCGAGGAAGAGCTCCGCACCCGGCGCACCGATGTCGACAAGCGCGAGAGCCGTATCTCCCAGCGTGAGGACCTCCTTGTCAAGCGCGAGCACACCCTGGATGACCGTGAGCGGGAGGTCGAGCGCGCGACGGGTAAGGTCGAGGCCCGGACCGCGGAACTCCAGGCGCGCGCCGAGCGCATCGAGGCCACCAGGGCCGAGGTCGATCAGGCGCTGCAGCGCGTGGCTGGGATGTCGGCTGCAGAGGCGCGCACGACGCTGATGAAGCGGCTCGAGGAAGACGCGAAGCGCGATTCGATGGCACTGATCCGCACGCTGGAGACCAAGGCGCGCGAGGAGGCCGAGCAGCGCGCCCGCCGGATCGTGACCCTTGCGATCCAGCGCCTGGCCAGCGAGCAGACGACCGAGTCCAGTGTCGCGGTCCTTTCCATCCCCAACGAGGAGATGAAGGGGCGGATCATCGGGCGTGAGGGCCGCAACATCCGCGCTTTCGAGGCCGTGACCGGCGTGAACATCATCATCGACGACACGCCGGAAGCGGTCCTGCTGTCGTGCTTTGACCCCGTCCGGCGCGAGATCGGGCGGATCACGCTCGAGAAGCTCGTATCCGACGGCCGGATCCATCCCAGCCGCATCGAGGAGATGGCGGAGCGCGCCAAGTCCGAGGTCGAAGAGGAGATCCGGCGCGCCGGTGAAGAGGCGGTCCTCGACGTCGGGTTGCCAGATATCCACCCCGAGCTGGTGCGGGTGCTCGGGCGGCTGAAGTACCGGACCTCCTACGGCCAGAACGTCCTGCGGCACCTGATCGAGTCCGCACATCTCTCCGGGATGCTCGGCGCAGAGCTCGGCATGTCACCCGACGACGTGCGGCTGCTGAAGCGCTGTGGGCTATTGCACGACATCGGCAAGGCGGTCACCCACGAGGTTGAGGGCTCCCACGCCCTGATCGGCGCCGAGCTGGCCAGGCGCCTCAACGAGCCGGCCGAGGTCGTCCACGCGATCGAGTCCCACCACGGCGAGGTCGAGCAGCGCACGCTGTTCGCCGTGCTGTCCCAGACCGCAGACCAGATCTCGGGTGGCCGGCCCGGCGCGCGCCGTGAGACGCTCGAGGCGTACGTGCGCCGCCTCGAGAAGCTCGAGGAGATCGCGACCTCCTACACCGGCGTCGAGAAGACGTTCGCCATGCAGGCCGGGCGCGAGATCCGCGTCATCGTGACCCCCGGTGACATCGACGACGTCGGGTGTCAGGTCCTCGCTCGCGATATCGCGAAGCGGATCGAAGAGGAGATGCAGTACCCCGGTCAGATCAAGGTCACCGTCGTGAGAGAAACTCGGTCAACCGAGTACGCGAAGTGATTGAAATCTGAAGAAGAGGGTATAGGTCACCTCAATACCCGCCCGGGGCGTTCGAGCACGTTCTTCGACGCTTCGGTACGGGTTGGCATGGTGGCTCAGGCAAACAGTTGTCGGGTTATGGTTGGCAGTGGTCGCGGCATGGGCTATCCTGCCTACAGGCGGGCTTTTTGGCTGGGTACGTCGCAGTTCCGAAGGCGGTGGGGGCCCGCCAGAGAGGCCCTACGTCATGGACATCCTGAAAGTCTCCGCCAAGTCCAGCCCCAATGCGGTCGCCGGTGCGATCGCGGGCATCCTGCGCGAGACGAACGTCGTGTGTATCCAAGTCATCGGAGCTGGCGCGCTCAACCAAGCAGTGAAGGCCGTCGCGATCGCGCGAGCGTTCGTGCAGGAGGACGGGATCGACCCGATCTGCATCCCGAGCTTCCACGATGTCGACATCGACGGCGAAGGACGCACCGCGATCCGGCTCACGGTCGAACACCGCGTCCCGCGTGAGCAGTTCGCCCCGGCAGCATCGACCGAACTGCGCGCGAAGCACAGCGTCGAAGCCTGACCGCAGACCCATAGAGACCCGAGAGCCGCGAACGGCACCCCGTCCGTCCGCGGCTCTCTCACGTCGCGGGCCGGGTATATCCTTCGCATCGGGAGCTACTCGAACCGCGGGCGCCTTCACGAGAGGCATGCGAGAGGTGATGGGTTGATGCAGACCAACGGTGACTTCCCGATCCTCGGCATCGACCACATCGAGTTCTGGGTCGGCAACGCCTTGCAGTCCTCGTTCTTCTTCCGGCATGCCTTCGGCTTCCACGAAGCCGCGTATCGCGGCCTGGAGACCGGCTCGACCGACCGCGCGAGCCGCTTGATGG
>JBKJXT010000036.1:0-4318 GCA_046716205.1 Actinomycetota bacterium | reverse complement strand
CCGTGGCGGTCCGCGGCAGGCCCTCCAACAGCGAGATCTCGCCGAAGAAACCTCCGGCGGGGATCGAGTTCACGGTCTCGCCATCGTGCACAACGGTGACCGCACCGGTGAGAACGACGTAGAAACCGAGCCCCTCTTCGCCCTCGGGGACGATCACGTCGCCATCGGAGAACCCAAGCACGTGCGCGCGCACGGCGAGATCTTCCAGCTCACGTTCGGGCAGCATCGCAAGCAGCGGGATCCGCGCGAGCGCTTTCGCTCTGTCTTCGATGTCCAAGGTGATGATCCGCCGGGCACTCATAGGTAGATGGGTTCGCCGCGCATCGTGTCGTTCCTCCTATCGGGCACCGGCGCGTGCGCGCGGCGTTCCCAACTCCATGAACAGAGCCTCGAGCGCGAGCGCCGGCGCGGCGTTGCGTGCCAGCGCGCGGCGCGTCTGCTCGATCCGTTCGAGCGCGGCGACGAGCCACGCGGGATCGGCGACCGCGGCGGCGCGCTCGACGCGCTCGCCCAACTCGGTGTTGATCAGCAGCGCGGCGGGAGCGCCGGCGCCGGAGAGCAATACGTCGCGATAGAAAGAGGCCAGATCGCGCAGGACCGAGTCGTAGACGGAGGTCTCGGTACGGCGTGCTTCGCGCTTGTGACGATCCTCGACGCGTTTACGGATCGCGCCGGTCCCGCGTCCCTCACCGAACGCCTCGAGGGTTCGAGCAAGCTCCTCCTTCTGGCGCTTCGCGAGCGCGGCGACGGCGGCTTTCGCCTCGTCGGCCAACTCCGCGGCGGCGCGGATCGCTTCGGCGGGGCCGCCCCGGACCAGACGACCGGGCAGCTCGAGGTGCGCGCCGCGGCGCGCCGGCGCGTCGGGATCCTTGGTGAACCGCAGCGCCGTGGACAGATCGCCGCCGGTGCGCGCCGCCCACTCCGCGAGTTCTGGTGCCGCCCCGTGATGCTCGACCAGCACGCGGGTGATCTCGACGGGGCCGAGTGCGTAGAACTCCACGCGCCGGCAGCGGCTGGCGATCGTCGGCAGCAGGTCCTCCGGCGAAGAGGTCATCAGGACGAACAACACATCTCCCGGCGGCTCTTCGAGGACCTTCAACAGTGCGTTCGCCGCCGACGGGTTCAGGCGATGGGCGTCCTCGAAGATGAAGACCTTCGTCGGGCCTTCCATGGGCGAGCGGTACGCCGCGTTGCGAACGTCGCGCACCTGATCGACGAGGATCTGCGCGCCTTCCGGCGCGACCATGTAGACGTCGGGATGTGCGCGCCGCAGCGTGCGCAGACACACCGAACACTCGCCACACCCGCCGCGCTCGCAGTTCAGCGACGCGGCGAGCGCGAGCGCCGCCAGAACGCGGCCGACGCCCTCCGGTCCGACGAAGAGGTAGGCGTGACCGACGGCTCCGGCGGCGACCGCGTCGCGCAACGTGCGCACGGCTTGCTCCTGGCCCACCAGCCGGTCCCACATCCCGGGGGCTTCCGTCGTCTTCGCGCGCGCGGCCATCGCGCCCGATGCTACATCTGTTGGGCTACGCGTTGACTTCCGCCGGCCGCATGAAGGGCAGGATCGCCGTGCGGATCTGTTGCTGGATCTGATCGACGGCCCCGGATGCATCCACGACGGCGAAGCGGCTCGGATACTCGCGCGCCAGGTGCAGATACGCCTCACCGACCGTGCGGTGGAACGCGATGTCCTCTTGCTCGATGCGGTCGGGGTTGCCGCGTTGACGAGCGAGCCCGGCCGCGGGATCCAGGTACAGCAGGATCACGAGGTCGGGCATCATCTCGTCGGTGGCCCACAGGTTGAGGCGCAGCACGTCGTCCTCACCGAGTCCGCGCGCGACCCCCTGGTAGGCGAGCGAGGAATCGACGTAACGGGCGCACAGCACGACGCCGTCGCGTTCGAGCGCCGGCCTGATCGTCTCGGAGACGAGCTGCGCGCGGCTCGCCGAGTACAGCAGCGCCTCGGCCTTGGGGTCCATCCCTTGCGACGCGGGGTCGAGCAGCACGTGGCGGATCCGCTCGGAGATGGGCGTCCCGCCGGGCTCGCGGGTGACCACGACCTCGCGCCCTTGCTCCTGCAGCCAGTCGTGGAGGAGCTTGATCTGCGTCGACTTGCCGGCGCCTTCGACGCCTTCGAAGGCGAGGAACAGACCGCGCCGCGCTCCGCCCGCGACCGGCGAGGTCGACAGGCGCAACCCGCGGGCGCGGGCGCCGCGCTTGGAGGTGCCGCGCGCCGTCGCCACGCCGCGCGCGGCGAAGACTCCAGACGCGAGCAGGAACAGGCCGCCGCCCCACAGCACGACGCGGGTACCGGCGATGTCGATGACGTAGCGCGAGGTTTCGAGCGTGTGGTTGCCCACCGCGCCGGCGAGCAGCGGCCACCCCGCGAGTCCCACGAGCAACGAGAGCTTGATCCCGGTCTGCAGCGTCGCGAACGTACGTCCGCGCAGCCGGTCCTCGGTCCGCTCCTGCAGAAGCGTGAAGATCGTGACCCACGCCACCCCGGCGCCGAACCCGACCACGAACGTGAATGCGAGCACGGGCTTGATCGACGCCATGCTGGCAACGCCGATAGCGGCGAGCCCAGACACCATCAAGCCCGTCGGGAAGATGTGCTCACGCTGGATGATCCTGGCGAGCCACGAGGCCGCGATCATGCCGCCCACCAGACCGAGACCGACGGCGACGATCAAGCCGCCGAGCGCCGCCTGCGCCGCGGCCGGCGAGGTCGGATCGACGACGCGGCCGGCGAAGATCGGCCCCAGCGACACGATCGCGCTGCCGCCGGCGAACGCGGTCCACGCACCGAAGATCAGCGTGCGAAGCATCGGGCTCTTGCCGACGAAGCGCAGTCCTTCGGTGAGGTCGCGGAAGGGGTTCCATCGTGTCGCGGTGTGATGCGCGCGCTTGGCGCGCATCAGCTCCGCGGGGAACGTCGCGACCCGCCACGCACTGAACAGGAACGTGCCGGCGTCGACGAAGAATGCCAGCGCGATCGGCTGCGCCTTGAGGATCGAGAATGCGTCGAAGCGGCTGAGCAGAGCGGCGGGGATCGCGAGGGCGGAGACGATCGCTCCACCCAGCGGGAACGTCGCGTAGGTCGAAACCAGCGAGAGCTGGTTCGCGGCCATCAGCTGATCTCGCTCAACGAGGTTCGGGATGGTGGCGTCCTTCGCAGGCGTCCACAGTTGCCCCAGCAGCTCGAGTGCCGCGGACACGAGGTACAGGCCCCAGAGGTTGTGCACCCATGGGATCGACGCGATCAGCGCGGCGCGCATCAGGTCGGCGCTCACCATGAGCCGCCGCCGGTCGAAGCGATCCGCGAGGACGCCCGCGAACGGACCGAAGAACAAGCCGGGAACGACCTTAAACAGCAGCACGCCGCCGACCGCGAACTCGGGCCGGCCGGAAAGCTCACGCGCGTACGCGGTCAGCGCGAACAAGCCGATCCAGTCCCCGAGCGAGGAGACGGAAGTGACCGTCCACATCCGTCTGAAGTAGCGACGTTTCAACAGAGAGCGGAGGCCGCTCGACTGCGGCGTCGACGCATCGTCGGCCGCGAGCGGGTTAGGAGGGATGGTCGACATCGATCGACGGTCAGGGTAGCACCAGTAGGATTGCCGCCCATGGAAGAGCTTGTGATGCGCTTCGAGAACCACTTCTATCTCGCATTGTTCCTGCTGATGATCATCGACACCATGGGGCTGCCGCTCCCGTCGGAGGTTCCGCTGCTGTACGGCGGGTACCTCGCGTCGCAGGACAAGATCGAGATCCTGCCGGCGATGTTCCTCGCTGCCGCCGGGGCCTTGCTTGGTTCGTTGCTGGCGTACTACGTCAGCAGGTCGGTCGGGCGCGCGGTCGTGTTGCGGTGGGGCAGGTACGTCTTCATCACCGAGGAGCATCTGCATAAGTCGGAGCGATGGTTCCAGCACAAGGGACAAGCCGCGGTGTTCTTCTGCCGGATGATCCCGCTGGCGCGGACGTTGATCTCGATCCCCGCGGGCATCGCGGAGATGCCGGTCATGCGCTTCGGGATCTACTCGTTCACCGGATCGCTGCCGTGGGCATTGGGCTTGCTGGTCGCCGGCAAGATCCTGGGAGACAACTGGACCAAGCTCCTGGGTCAGTTCACGCTGGCCGGCATCGCCGTCGGCCTCGTGATCCTGGCGGGCATCGCGGTGTGGCTCGTCCGCCGCAAGCGCGCCACCGACGCATCAACCAAGGTCTGACGCGCAGGCGCGCCCGGCAACGCGCGCCGCCGCGCTCGGTCGTCTACGCGAACTCGGCTGCGTTATGCATCTATGTGATGCACGAC
>JBKJXT010000035.1:0-6745 GCA_046716205.1 Actinomycetota bacterium | reverse complement strand
CTTGGTCTCGGCGAAGGGGCCGTCGGTGGTCAGGGTCTGTCCGTCGCGCACGCGCACGCTCGTTGCCGCGGTCGTAGGTGCCAGCGGCGCGCCCCCTCGGATCTTGTCGGCGATCTCCTTGACGAAGTCACCCATGGCGTCGGCGTGATCGTCGCGGGCGTCGTGCTCGCCCATCCACGACTCGTCGGAGTAGATCAGCAGTGTGTACAGCATGGGCGTTCCTCCTGGGCGCCACCGCGGAGCACCGATACTCCGCGGGGAACACTCTCGTCCTGCACACATGACGGTTACAAGAGCCCGGAAACGACATCACGGGGGTCAGGCTCTAGAGATCCTTCTGGAAACAGATGCTGTGAGGATCGTCCTCGTAGGGTGGAAAGCAATCCATCTCGGTGTAGCCCATCGAGCGATACAGCGTGATGGCATGCGGCTGCAGCGTCCCGGTCTCGAGCACGACGCGCTCGTAGCCCGAGGTGCGCGCCGCTCGCTCCAACGCCTCGAGGACCCGGCGCGCCACCTTCTGCCCGCGGGCACTCGGGTCGGTGTACATGCGCTTGATCTCGGCGCTGCGCTCGTCGAAGCGTCTGATGCCGCCGCAGCCGACCGCGCGTCCACCCAGGCGCGCGACGAGGAACACGCCCTCCGGCGGGTCCAACTCATGACCGGGAACGTCGCGGACGGGATCGAAAGGCTCGACCGATCCGTACATCGCGTTCATCTCGGCGATCGTCGCCACCGTCATCGCGCGGGCATCGGCGCTGCCGTAGGGCTCCGCTGCGATCGTGAGTTCTACGCCTTCCACGCCAGGTCGCCGTAGCGGTCTAGATGCGTGATCGCTTCGATCGGTGCGCGGGTCGTGGGTCCGTACGTGCCTCGCGGCCACCCCATCGGGACCACCGCGACGGGCTCCACGTTCCACGGGAGTCCGAGGATCCGGCGGGCCGCGACCCGGTTCCACAGAGGCAGGGTCGTCAACGCGGCGCCCAGACCCTCGGCGCGCGCCGCCAGCAAGAGGTTCTGCACCGCGGGATAGATCGAGCCGTAGCGCGACGACCGATAGATCCACGGCACCGGCCAGGACATCCCCTTGATGCAGGCGACGATGATGACGGGGATCTCGTCCCAGTGTTCGGCTTGATGATCGACGGCGGCGATCATCCGTCGTTGCTTGTCGCGGTCGGCGCGCGCCAGGCGCGCCGAGACCATCTGGCCAACGCGCCCGTAGACGTTCCATGCGAGCTTGTTCTGCCGCCCCAGCGCCGCCTTCACCTTCGCGTCGCGCACGACGATCCACTGCCAGCCCTGAAGATTGCCACCGGTCGGCGCCTTGATCGCGAGACTCAGGCAGCGCTTGAGGACCTCGTCGTCGACCTGATCGGGCAGCAGTCGCCGGATGGCGCGCTGGGTCGTCATCGCTTCCTGTAGGTCCATCGGATCCCTCCTGAGGAGTGCGCAGGATAGCCCGAAGCGTCACCAACGACCCATGTCGACCTGGGTTAATCAACTCGACCACCGTCCGACCCGAAGCACCAGGGACATCTCTTATCCTGGAGCGACACATGAAGGACCAACCCATCGCCCGCGCCGCGGCCATCACCACCACGGTCTTCGCCCTGTGCGCGATAGTCGCGCCGCCGGCGTTCGCGGATTCATACGCGCCGAGGTTGACGTCTTTCTCGCGGCTCTCCGGTTCGGTCCTTCGAGGCGGAGACGACATCAAGGTCGCCTTCACGGCCAGCGATCAGGGCGGAAGCAAAGTCCTGCAAGTGACCTTCGAGTACACCGGTCCGTATGGCCGGACGCAGGCGGCCGTTTTGGGCAACATCTCGGCATCCAGCGTCAGCGGCATCGCGGTGGACGGTCTCACCGGATGGGCACCCTCGGGTCAGTACACGCTCGACCACATCGACGTCAGTGACTACGCCGGCAATTACACGACCTATCGGCGCGACGGCACGACAGAGTCCAGCGGCATCGCGCCACCGGCAGCGTCGTTCAACCTCGCGTCGGCCGACTTCGCCGTCAACAACCCGGGCGAGGACTACACGACCCCCGTGCTCCATACCGCCGCGCTTTACGCGAACCCCGTGCCGGCGGGGGATCCGGTCGTGGTGACCTACACGGTGACCGATGATCGCTCGGGTGTTGGCGGGTTCGACATCCAATACACATCCCCACAGGGGCTCACGGTCTGGGTTTCCGCGCCGCTCGACCTTGCTCCTGCGGGCCCCGCCAGCTACGTCGTTCCGATCGCCGGGCACGGCGGCCTCTATACGATCGCCGCCATCCACGTTCGAGATCGCGCCGACAACATCGCGTCCTACAACGTAGACGGGACCATCGACGGCGTCAGTCCCTCGGGGTCGGTCGCGCCACCTGGGCCCGCGCCCGATCTGCACGGGCTCGAGTTCACTGTGACCCCCAAGACCAACGACACGACCGCGCCTCAGCTGACGTCGGTGAAGCGACGCTCGACGGCCTACCCCAATCCCGGCGAGCAGATCGCGCTGAACTACCAGACCACCGACACCGGGACCGGTGTTGCAGAGGTGTGGGCACGCTGGCGCACGTCCTCGGGCTACGAGCTGGAGATGCGCAAGCATTGCGGGGTGCCGTCCGGCGGCCCCGGGACCGTCCGTCTTCCATCCTGGGTCGACACGGGCGTCAAGTGGCGGCTCGTCGAAGTCCACGTGACCGATGCGCTCGGGAACGGCGCGGCGTACAACCGCGACGGGACGGTGAGCGCAGTGATCGGGACCGGACCGAGCTCGCACACCCTGGTTTTTGCAGATTCGGACTTCACCGTGACCGCCGGTGACCCCAGCGCGCCGACCCTGGCGGACACGACCAACGCGTATTGCCCTCGTAGTCCCGACGTCACGTTCACGACGAGCGATCCTGAGGTGGACGCCGGCGACACGATCTCTATCGGTGGGTCGGTGGAGCGCGCCGGCGACCCGGTCCCCTCCCCTCTGATGGCCGTCTACGCCTACTGCTATGGATGCGCGCCGAAACTGCATGAGATCAGACGAGGGTCCTCGACCGGGCGCTTCAGTCGGAGCTTCACGATGGATGAACGTCGTACGTTCCGCAGCCGCTTCCTTGGCAGCGATCTGTTGAATCCGTCGACGCCACGCAGCTCGTTGCGCCGGACCGTCGACGTCGGCAAACCGACCGCCCTCGCGATCGGCTCTTCGCCCAGCTCACTCACGTATCCGGCGGACGTGCGGGTCGTCGGCACGCTGACGCTGCGGGGGTCCACGTATGCACTGAGCGGGAAGCCGGTCCGGCTGTATGTGCGCCCGGCGGGGGCCAGCTCGTACTCGCTGCAACAGACACGGACGACCAACAGCTATGGCCGCGTCGCGTTCAGCTACGAACCGACCAGGAACACCTCGTTCTATCTGCGCTACCTCGGCACCGAGACGACCTACATCCGCTCGCTCAGCCCCCTGCGAACGGTGGGAGTTCGACCGCGGATCAGCGTGGTGGCGAGCGACACGTCGATAACGCTCGGGCAGACCGTCAAGCTTTCGGGAACGCTGCTTCCTTCAACGCTCGGGCGCACGGTCTACCTCCAGCAACGGTCCGGCGGCGTGTGGAGCAACTTCAAGTCGACCACGGTCTCTTCGTCACACGCGTACACGTTCTTCCGAAGCCCGGGCCGGCGCGGGACGTACTACTTCCGGATCTACCGGCCTGCCGACAGCGCGCGCCTCGCCGGGTACAGCCGGGTCGTGACCGTTACCGTGAGCTGAGCACCGCCGCCCGCACGGCCGCAGGGTCGGGAAGCCGCAACATCATCAGCGCGCCGATCGCCATGGATGCTGCTGCTACCGCGATGCCTACCGTGTAGGTCCCGCCGGCGTCGAAGAGCATGCCGGTCACGGGCGCGCCCAATACCGAGCCGATCGCGGCCCCCGAGAAGAGCAGTCCGGTGATGCCGGCGAGACGCTGCATCCCGAAGTAGTCGCCGGCGAGCGCCGGCATCAGCGCGATGAATGCGCCGGCGAACAGACCGTAGAAGGCGCCGAAGACCGCCAGCGCGCCCCAGGTGTCCGCGAACGGCCACGCGGCGAGCGCGATGGTCATCGCGACGACCGACACCTGCATCATCTTCGGACGTCCGATGCGGTCGGCGATCGCGCCCATCAGGATCCGACCCGCGGTGTTCGTGATGCCCATGATCGAGACCAACACCGCGGCCGACGCGGTCGAGATCCCCCGATCCTCGGCGAAGGGAACCATGTGCACGAACGGAACCCAGAACCCGTACGAGGCGATGAGTCCGCTCATGAACAGCAGGACGAAGACAGGGTTCGCACGCGCGATGCTCCACACGCCCCCGGTCGCGCCGGCGGCGAAACGCGCGCGCATGACCGAACCGGCCGCAACCAACACGCCGAACGCGATCACCGCGATCACCCGCATGGCCGTGCGCCATCCGTACGCGTCGATCAGCGCCGACGACAACGGCGCGAGCACCAACGACCCGATGCCGGTGCCGGCGGCCGCGATCCCGATCGCGAGTCCTCGCCGCCGCTCGAACCATTGACCAACGGTTGACACCGACGGAACGAACGCGCACGCGACGCCCAGCCCCACGGCGAGCCCATAGGCGAGATAGACGTGCCAGATCGACGTCGAGATCGACGAGAACGCAAGACCGCCGCTGATGAACACGCCGCCGCCGGCGAGAACCCATCCCGGACCGAAGCGATCCGAGAGCTTGCCGGTCACCCCGCCCGCACCGAGCATCAGCCCCGCCGCGATCGACACGATCCACGACGTCTGGCCGCGTCCTTGGCCGAACTCCTTCAGGATCGACGGGAAGAAAACGGTGAAGGAATAGATGATGCCGAAGCCGATGAAGTGCGCGGCGAAGGCGGCGCCGACCGCCACCCAGCCGTATCCCCCGTCAACCTTGCGCTCCACTCCGACGCCAGGCTATCGCCGCTCACGCCTCGACGTACGCGCGGAGCTCGGCCTCGGTCGCTTTCAGGTCGCCGTGCGAGCGGATCCCCTCTGCCGCTTCGTCGCTGATCGCGCCGTAGGCGACCATCTTCTGCTTGAGGATCGTCTCGTCCCCGTCGGTGGTGCAGCCGAAGGAATGCTCGATGTCGATCGAGCCGCCGAGATGACTGAGCATGCTGACCACGCTCGGCGGGTCGTACCACGTCACCACCCCGTAGAGCTTGCCGGCGCCGTTGCCCCAGTCCTCGTAACACGCTCCGCCGACGCGCGTCTCGAACACGATGCTCTTCAGTCGTTCACCGCCGTAGTTGTGCGGGTACCACTTGTCCTGCTCGGTGGTCAGCGCAGCGAACACACGCTCGCGGGGCGCGCGCAGGCGGATCTCGTTCTCGACCTCGATGACGCGGTAGGGCTTGTCCATGTCTTCCTCCAGGTATCGCTTGAGTGCCAGCGACGTCGCCGCCGCCTGATCGCCGAACCGACCGACCCACCGCTCGTAGAACTCCCGCAACGGCACCGCGTTGAGGTGGTTGAAGCGCTCTCGGCCGACGCGCCGCACCAGCACCAGCCCCGCCGCGACCAACACGTCGAGGTGCTGCATCGCGGCGTAGCGGCTGAGCCCGCCGAGCACGGCGACCAGCTGCGAAGTGGTGGCCGGCCCGCGTTGGAGCCGGTCGAGGATCGCGCGGCGATGCGAACTGGCCAGCGCCCGGAACACCGCGTCGCTCCCCTGCTCACCAGCCATAGGTGATATTTCTATCACCTATACGGGCGTGGCCGCAACGCGGGCCGGTACTCTTGCGCGGATGCCCGCCGACGAGACCTTCAGCCGCCTGGAGACCGAACGCCTGACCTTGCGGCGATTCACCGAGGCGGATCTGGATGCGTTCGTCACCTACCGGTCGGATGCCGACGTGGCGAGCCTGCAGTCCTGGGAGAGCTACTCCGACACCGACGCACGGGAGTTCCTGACCCACCAGCTCAAGGTGCATCCCGGCACGCCCGGGGAATGGTTCCAGTTCGCGATCGAGGCGAAGGATTTCGGGGGCCTTGTGGGCGACTGCGCGCTGCAGGTGCTGGACGAGGACCCTCGTCAGGCCGAGATCGGGTTCACGCTCGCCCCTGACCACCAGGGTCTCGGCTACATGACCGAGGCGATCGAGGCGCTCCTGGACTACGTCTTCGGGCCCCTGCGCAAGCATCGCGTGTTCGCGCTCACCGACGTCAAGAACGAGCGTGCGATCGCGCTGCTGGAGCGCGTCGGGTTCCGGCGGGAGGGAACGTTCATCGAGAGCCAGTGGTTCAAGCGCCGCTGGGCGTCCGAGCATCTCTACGCGATGCTGCACGGCGAATGGACGAAGGACGGGGAGGAGGAGCCGCCCCCCGAGGCGGCGAAACCATGAGCATGGACATCCGAGACCTTCCGCTAGAAACCCTCGAGGGCGATGCGACGACCCTGCGGACCTTCGGGGACGACAAGACCCTGTTGATCGTCAACGTCGCCTCGCAGTGCGGGCTCACACCGCAGTACGAGGGGCTCCAAGGCCTGCACGACACGTACCGAGACCGCGGGCTCGTCGTCCTGGGCTTCCCGTGCAACCAGTTCGGGGCGCAGGAACCGGGAACCTCCGACGAGATCAAGACGTTCTGCGAGTCGATGTTCGGCGTGTCGTTCCCGCTGTTCGGAAAGATCGACGTGAACGGCGAGGACCGCCATCCGCTGTACGCGCAGCTCGCCACCGTGCCAACCGAGAAGGGTGAGCCCGGCGAC
>JBKJXT010000034.1:0-3592 GCA_046716205.1 Actinomycetota bacterium | reverse complement strand
CGTCGGATCGCGCAGCCCGTAAGACCCCACGACCGCGAACTCGCCGGACTCCGCCACCAGCATCGCGCCGGCACTCGCCCGAACGCCGTCGCGGATCTCCTGCAGGGCGGCGTCGGCGACGCTGCCGATCTCCAGTCCGCCGGGGAGAGTGCGCGCGATCCGATACAGCGAGGACAGCACGCGGTTGGCCTCCACGAGCACGCCGAGACCTTCCTCGGCGGGCGCGCGCCAGACGCGTGAGGCGAACCCGCTCGTGAGCCCCATGAGAGGGAACAGCACGAACCACGACACCGCGTTGCGCATCTCCAGCGTGCCGTCACCGATGTCGGCGACGACCGATGCTGCCGATCCCGACACGATCGCCACACCGCCGAGCAGCCCGACGTTGGGTCCGCGTGTCAGTCCGATCCCGACGCATGCCACGATCGCGAACGGCCAATAGGTCGTTTGCAGTCCACCGGTGGCCGCGACCAACGCGATGGCGACGGCGACGTCGGCGCCCTCAGCGATCACGCTCGGCCGATGGAGGATCCATCGCGCCGTTGCGTAGACGAACGCGCAGGCAAGGATGATGCCGCGGGCGCGCGACACAGGGCTCACACCCACCTCGATGACCGCCGATAACGCCACGCCCGCGAGCCGCCCCGCACCCAGCCAGTTCTGAGCGCGCGCCAGGATCGGGCGCATCCCCTCGCCTTCGTCGGCGCGCACGGCCAGACCGAGCGCGCCGCGCACCGCGCGGTTGAGCTCAGCAGGCACGAACGGCCGGGTCAACAACGCGTCCATATCCGTCGGCTCTGGGGTCGTGCGCGCTGCGCGGATGCCGTCCACGACCCCCAGGATCTTGTGCCGGTGCGGTTGGGTCAGGAGCCCGGTCAGCGCTTCAGGCCCTGCGTCTACGTCGACGATCACGAGGTCGGGATCGTGGGCGAGGATGTCACCGGCAGCCATGTCAGAACCCGCCTCGATCACGCGGCATTCGGGAACATGGACGCGGATCAGGAATGCGAGATAGGGATCCGGTTCGACGAGCACGACCGTCGGCTCGGTGGTGCTCTTCGGTGCTTTCGTCTTGGCTGGGGATAGGAGCTTCACTGAATCACCTTACTCCCCCATTGTGGCGCGCCCGCGCAACCCTCGTCGATGACACAACCTCCCCACCTGAGGCGTGTGTGAGCCGCCAAAAGGACCTGGACACCGCGATGGCGAAGATTGCACCCAGGTCCCGACCAAGGAGTCTGCAGATGCGCTCACGGTTACTCGTGTCCATGACGTTGCTCGCCATGCTCTCACCGCTCGCGGCGAGTGCTGTGATCCCCGAGGTCGTGCCGGACCTCCCCGTGCTCGGCGCGCAGGCATACAGAGGCAACGACCTGATCGTGAGCACGGCAACACCGCTCGCGCCCACGACAAAGGCCGCCGACGGCGACATCAGCGACTGGATCGGCACGCCGTCGCGGTTCGGCGGCACGGCGATCCACTCCGCGGGCGAATACATCTACCAGGACTACGTGATGGACGACTGGGGAGCCGACGACGGTCAGGATGCGGCGCGCGCCGAGATCACCGACGCGCTCGCGGCGGCCGAGCCGCGCACCTACCGCGCCGAGGCGCTCTCCCAGGCTGCCGGCGAGCAGTTCGGCGCGCCCGGGCCCGAGACCATCGCAGCCTACGCGGAGTACGGCGACGTCGAGCCGGGAGGCACCTTCCCCGACACCACCATCCCGATCAAGGATCAGTCCGATATCGAAGAAGTCCGAGTGGCCGCCGATGAGTCCGCGTTGCACCTGCTCGTCCGGACGACAGGGATGCGGATGCCCGACGGGACCGCGGTCGTCGTATTGCTCGACACCGCACCGGGCGGATCCTTCGCCGCGCCGGGAGGCATCACGACCGGAGCCGAGCTCGCCGTCGTCGCGATCGGCTCCGCTGGTTCGCTGTACGAGAACGGCGCGCTTCGATGCGAGGCGTGCATCGACGTCGCGACGAACATGACCGGCTTCGTCAACGCGATCGAGGTATCGATCGATCTGGCACTGATCGACAACCCGTCCGACGTGCGTCTGGGCGTGGCGAGCGCGTTGTCGACGAACGGTCAGACGATCGCGAAGGTCAGGCAGGGTGACGCGAAGTCGGATCTGATCAACGTGGCGTTCCGCTTCGACGAGCCGGCGCGCATCTTCATGGATCACGACCAGGCGTTCGCGCTGCGACTCGGCTCGATCGACCAGTTCTTCACCAACGTGGACCTCGACGCGTTGCGCGCGGGCCACACCGAGTCGTTCAACGTGCGCCCGGGCTACTACGAACGCATCTACGAATCGGACTCGCCGGTCAACGGCGAACGCGAGAGCGGCGCGGTCTATCAAGGAGCCTTCCAGCACTACGGCATCTACTTCCCTTCGAGTTACCGCCCTGGACGGCTATCGCCGGCGACCTGGTGGACGCACTACCGCGGCGGGCACGCGCACGACGCCGCCGCATGGGTGCCGGGTCTGATCCGTCAGCTGGGCGAGCAGCAGGGCAACATCGTCATCACGCCGAGCGCCCGCGGAACCTCGACGTGGTACGTCGGACGCGGCCACGAGGACTTCCTCGAGGTCTGGGACGACTCGATGGCGTCCTTCTCGATCGATCCAGACCGTGTGTATCTCAGCGGCTACTCGATGGGCGGATGGGCGTCCTGGTTCTTGGGGATGGCATACCCCGACCGCTGGGCTGCCGCGTTCCCGACGGCCGGACCGCCCACGCAGGGACTGTGGGCGGGCGCAGGTCAAGCGGGATCACCGCAGAACGGCGCGAAGGATGCGCAGGCGCAGCTGACCTACGACATCATCCCGAACGCGCGCAACCTCCCCTATGTGATCTTCCATGGCACCGACGATGAGCTCGTCCCGGTCACCGGCGTCACGGTGATGGCGGCGAAGTTCGACGAGCTGGGCTACCGCAACCGGCTCTACATCTTCCCTGGCTACGAGCACTACACCGCGGCCATCATCGACGAATGGACCGACGCTGCGAAGTACATGAACCAGTTCCGTCGGGACCCGAACCCGCCGCGCGTCACCTACGTCGTGAAACCGGCGATGGAGCATGCGACCGAGACGGTGAACAACGATGGAGCAACGCTGGACTACCACCTCGACAGCGCGTACTGGGTGAGCGGGCTGACCGTGCGAACGGGTTCGTTGACGGCGGCATCCACGCTCGGCACGATCGACGCGCAGACCGGTGGTCGCGGCGCCGAGATCAACCAGGCCGTGCCCGAGGCCGGCACCGGTGGGCAGACGACCGCCTACGTCATGGCGGGTATGAAGTGGGTTCGGACTGGCTTCGCGCCGCCGACCAACACGTTCTCGGTTGATCTAGACAACATCGCGACCGCGACGCTCGATGTGGAGCGGATGGGCCTTTCGATCGCGAGCCCTATCTCCGGAGTCGTGACCTCTGATGGTGTCGCAGACATCCACCTCAAGGGGTCGTGGTTGCAGATGCCGACGGTGACAGGGGCAACGGCCACATTGTCGAACGGCACTTTGACCCTGAACGTCGCGAACGGGACAAGTACCGTGACGATCGCACCCTAGACGGC
>JBKJXT010000033.1:0-5628 GCA_046716205.1 Actinomycetota bacterium | reverse complement strand
ATCAACACTGCGCCGATGGCGAAGTTGGGCGCGATGAAGACGTTGCTCTCGCTGCCTTCCTCCTCGATCAGCGCTCTGATCTCGTCGAGGTTCGCGTCGGTCAGCCCCGTCGTGCCGACGACCAGATCCACCGCGTGGCGGATGCACCACCGGACGTTGTCCATCACCGTCGACGGGTTGGTGAAATCGACGACGACTTCCGCCTCCGCCTGACTGATCACATCGATCTCGTCGGAGACGGATACCGAGCCGTTCTGCGTCGGGATCTTCTGCCCGCTGGCGTCGGGGTCGACCGCGGCGACGAGCACCGTCTCGGGATCGTCGTTGACGGCGCGGCACACTTCCGAGCCCATCCGCCCGAGCGCGCCGAGGACACCGACGCGGATCACGCGGCGGCTCCGACGAAGCTGCTGACGTCGGCGTCGATCGACGGGCCGAGCACGACCAGTGACCAGCCGGGCGCGCCGAGCACCGCGCGCGCCACCTCGCGAACGTCGTCGTGGGTGACCGCGGCGATCTTCGCGATCATGTCTTCGGGCGTGAGGATCTCGGCCGCGCACAGCTCGCTCTTGCCGATGTGGGACATCAGCGCGCCCGGATCGTCGAGCCCGAGCATCAGCGAGCCACGGAGCTGGCCGATCGAGCGCTTCAGCTCCTGGTCGGTGATCCCGTTGGCGATGATCGCATCGAGCTCGCCGCGGGCGATGCTAAGCACTTCGCCCACGTTGGCGGTCGAACATCCCGTGTAGATCGTGAACAGGCCGGTGTCGGTGAAGGCTTCGTGGCCGCTGGCGATCGTGTAGGCGAGGCCGCGCCGCTCGCGTACCTCTTGGAACAATCGCGAGGACATGCCCCCGCCGAGCGCGGCGTTCAGCACACCCAGCGCCCAGCGCCGGTCGTCGCCGCGCGGGATCCCCGGCGCGCCGTACACCACATGCGCCTGCTCGATGTCGCGCTGCCGCAACACCAGGGCGTCGTGCGCCGCCGTCGGCGGGAGCGGCGTCCGCAGCGGGTGAGGCGTACCCACCCCCTGGAAGGAACGCTCGACCAACTCGAGCACCGCGTCGTGTGTGGTCGCGCCGGCCGCCGAGATGACGATGTTCCCCGGCTCGTAGCGCGTGCGGTAGAACCGCCGCAGTGCCTCGGTGTTCATGACCTCGATCGATTCCGTCGTTCCCTGCACGCGACGCCCGAGCGGGTCGGAGGCCCACATCGCCTCGTGGAAGAGGTCGAAGATGATGTCGTCGGGGGTGTCCTCGTGCATCGCGATCTCTTCGATGACGACGCTGCGCTCGGCCTCAACATCGTCGGAGGCGAGCAAGGAATGCTGCAGCATGTCCGACAGCACGTCGGTCGCCATCGACAGATCCTCCGGCAACGTCCGCGCATGGAAGCAGGTCAGTTCCTTGGTCGTGAACGCGTTGAGGTCCCCGCCCACCGCGTCGAAGGCCTCCGCGATATCCAAGGCCGAGCGGGTCTTGGTCGCCTTGAACAGCAAGTGCTCGAGGAAGTGCGTGGCGCCGCGGACGTCGGGCGCCTCGTCGCGCGAGCCGACGCCGATCCAGGCGCCGAGCGCGACGGAGCGCGCGTCGGGCATGGGAGCCGTCACGACCCTGATCCCCGACGGTGTCACGCTGCGTTCGAACAATCTAACCTCCTGTAGCCCGCGGGAATCCTATCGGCCGCCGGGCCGCTCGGGACGCAGGGAGTGGGAACGCGAACGGCGCGTCCGAAGGCGCGCCGTTCGCTCAGAGCTGTGGATCAGCCTTCGGTGGAGCCACCGCCCTCGCCGCCGCCGCCGCCTTCGCCGCCGCTGCGCTCGCGACGCGGGCCACGATCACGGCCACCACGGTCGCGACCTCGTCCGCCACGGTCACCGCCGCGGTCGCCGCCACGATCACGGTCCCCGCCCTCGCGCGGCTTGCGCTCGGGTCCGTCGTAGCGCTCTCCGGTCTCGGGGTTGATCGGCGACAAGCTGATCTTGCCGAGCGCCTCGTCTACCTTCTGCACCTCGACGGTGATGGAGTCGCCGATGTTGTAGGCACCCTCCACACGCTCCACGCGCTGGCCGAAGCCGAGCTTGGAGATGTGCACGAGGCCGTCCTTCGCCGAACTCGGGACCGACACGAACAGTCCGAGGCCTTCGCGCACCCCGACGATCTTGCCCTCGAAGCGCAGACCGGGCTCCGGCATGACCGGGTTGGCGATCATCTCGATCATCTGACGCGCAAGCTCGGCACCCTCGCCGCCCTTGGAGGCGATAAAGATGCGTCCGTCGTCCTGGATGTCGATCTCAGCGCCGGTCTCGGCCTGGATCTCGTTGATCTTCTTGCCCTTCGGTCCGATGACCTCGCCGATCTTGTCCACCGGCACCTGCACCGTGATGATCCGCGGCGCGAACGAGGAAACCTCGGTCCGAGGCTCGGAGATCCCGCTCTTCATGACCTCGAGGATCTGCATGCGCGCCACCTTCGCCTGCTCGAGCGCGCGCGCCAGAACGTCGGCGGGCACCCCCGTCAGCTTGGTGTCGAGCTGCAACGCGGTGACGAAGTCCGGCGTGCCGGCGACCTTGAAGTCCATGTCGCCGTACGCGTCTTCCGCGCCGAGGATGTCGGTCAGGGTGCGGTACTCGCCGTCCTCATAGATCAATCCCATCGCGATGCCGGCCACCGGCGCGTGGATCGGCACGCCTGCGTCCATGAGCGCCAGCGTCGAACCACACACGCTCGCCATCGACGTGGAGCCGTTCGACGAGAGGACCTCGCTGACGACGCGGATCGCATACGGGAATTCGTCCTCGGTCGGGATCACCGGCAGCAGCGCGCGCTCTGCCAGCGCCCCGTGACCGATGTCGCGACGCTTCGGCCCACGCAGCGGCCTCGCCTCGCCCGTCGAGAACGGCGGGAAGTTGTAATGGTGCATGTACCGCTTCTCGTCCGTCGGCGAGAGCGTGTCGATCATCTGTGTCATCCGCATCATGCCGAGGGTCGCGATCGACAACACCTGCGTCTCGCCACGCTGGAACAACCCGGTGCCGTGCGCGCGAGGAAGGATGTTGACCTCGGCGGACAGCGGCCGCAGCTGTTCGGTCGTGCGGCCGTCGATCCGGAGCCCCTCGCTGACGATCCGCTTGCGAACGAGCTTCTTGGTGAGCGAGCGGAACGCCGGGCTGAACTCGTTCTCGCGGCCTTCGTAGGCCTCGTCCGAGCCGAGCTTCTCCTTCATCGCGGCCTTGATCTCGTCGGTGCGCGCCTCGCGTTCGGCCTTGTCCGCGATCTTGAGCGCGCCAGCGAGGTCGCCTTCGACCATGCTACGCACGGCCTCGAACACGTCCTCCGAGTAATCCGGGAACGTCTTGAACTCACGCACCGGCTTGGAGACGAGCTTGCCGAACTCGTTCTGGAAGTCGCAGATCTCGCGGATGTAGATCTTGGCCTCTTCGAGCCCCTGCGCCACGACCGTTTCGGTCGGGGCCTCGTGACCGGCCTTGATCAGGAACCACGCGTTGTCGGTGGCCTCGGCCTCGACCATGATGATCCGAACCTCGCCGTCGGGGTTGACCCCGCCGGCCACCACGAGGTCGAAGGTGCAGTCCTCGATCTCTTGGTAGGTCGGGAATGCGACCCAGCGGCCGCTCTTGAACCCCAGGCGCAATCCGGCCACCGGTCCTTCGAACGGGAGCCCGCCCATCATGACGGCCATCGATGCGCCGGTGATGGAGATGACGTCGTAGGGGTTCTCGTGGTCGACCGAGGTGATCGTGGAGATGACCTGCACCTCGTTGCGGAAACCCTTGGGGAACGAAGGACGCAACGGGCGGTCTACCAGCCGGCAGGTGAGGATCGCGTCTTCGGGCGCGCGCCCCTCGCGACGGAAGAACCCGCCGGGGATCTTGCCCGCGGCGTACATGCGCTCTTCCACGTCAACGGTCAGCGGGAAGAAGTCGAGCTGGTCCTTCGGTTGGCTCGATGCGACAGCGGTAACGAGCACCTGGGTCTCGCCCAGGGTGACGAGCACTGCCCCGTCTGCAAGCCCGGCGAGTCGCCCGGCGTCGAAGCGGATCGTCTTGCCGCCGATCTCGCGTTCCAGCGAGAAGGGGTGGATCGATGTGGTTGCCATAGCAGATGAACCTTTCCGGGCACGCCTAAGTGCCCTTGTCTTCTGCCCTGGCTGGAGTGATTCAGATCTGGCTGGTCAGTTGCCGGTTGAGAGCTTCAAGGCCGTTGGACTTGCTGCTCACGACCGAAAACTGACCGTCTGCGTATCCCCAGCGTCGGGCGTTATCTGGTTGGTGCGAGTCTAGTCGGTCGTCCCCTTCCTCCAAAAGGAGGAGGGGCAGCTTATCGGCTGCCCCTCTTCAGTTTGTCTCGGATCCCGAGCTTCGCGATCAAGGCTCGGTACTTCTGGATGTCTTGCCTGGCGATGTAGCGCAACAGTCGGTCACGCTTGCCTACCATCATCAGCAGGCCGCGCCGGGAATGGTGATCCTTGCGGTTCGCCTTGAAGTGCGGCTCCAGGTCGTTGATGCGCTTGGTAAGCAGCGCGATCTGAACCTCGGCGGAGCCGGAGTCCTTCTCGTTGAGGCGGAAATCCGCGATGACCGGTTGTTTCTGTGCTGTTGAGAGTCCCATAGGTTTCGCGCAGGATAGCAGCAGCCCCCAGGACGAGCAAAGCCTCATATCGGTCGCGGACGGCCCGGCGAGGCATCTGGCCTGCGGTTTTTCGGAGCTTCAGGCGCGCAGCAACTCCCGCGCCTGGGCGATGTCGAGTTTCATCTGCTGGATCAGGGCCTCGACGCTGTCGAACCGCAGCTCGTCACGGAGACGATGCGTGAACTCGATCTCGACGACCTGCCCGTACAAGTCGGCATCGAGGTCCAACACGTGCGCCTCGACCACTGGCGTCGTGCGGTCGCCGAAGGTCGGGTTCACCCCGACGTTGCACACCATCGGGTGACGCTCGCCGGCGATGGTGAGCCATCCCGCGTAGACCCCGAGCTTGGGCAGGATCATCCGGTCGGGGATCCGCAGGTTCGCCGTCGGCACACCGAGACCCTTGCCCCGGCCGGCGCCGCGCTCGACCACGCCCTCGAGCACGAACGGGCGATCGAGCTCGGTGGCGACCTGCTCGACGAGCCCTTCGGCGATGTGTCGCCGGATCATGGTGGAGGACACGACGTCGGCCTCGGCCATCTGCAGCGCGAAGATCGACACCTCGAACCCGAGTCGCGCGCCCAGGTCCGACAGCGTCTCGATCGTCCCGGCCTGCGCGTACCCGAACTTGAAGTTCGCCCCCACGACGACGTGCGTGCAGCCCAGGCCCTCGATCAGCACCTGTCGGACGAAGTCTTCGGGCGAGAGGTGGCGGAGACCGTCGTCGAAGGCCAGCACGACCACCGCCTCGATACCGCACGCCTCCATCACCCTCGCACGCTGCGGCAGCGTGGTGATCAGGCGCGGCTGCTTGTCGGGCGCGATGATGGACAGCGGATGACGATCGAAGGTCACCACCACCGGCGTCGCGTCTTGTTCCCGCGCGGTCTGCACGACGGTACGGATCAACGCTTGGTGACCCCGATGCACGCCGTCGAACACGCCGATGGTCGCAACCGAGCGCATACCCGCAGGC
>JBKJXT010000032.1:0-2721 GCA_046716205.1 Actinomycetota bacterium | reverse complement strand
GGTACTCGTCCTCGGTCAGCGCGAGGGAGAGTGCGGTCTCAAGGCTCATGTATCCGGGAGGATAACGTCATCGATGGTGGTGCCGCAGGCACTGCAGAACAGGAACAGCACCTGCGCGGTCCCCTCGCCGTCAGCCTGCGCGACTTCGAGGATGCGATAGCGCGCCGATCCGCTGAGTTGCGCGCCACACGCGCACACAGGTCCGGGCGCCGCAGGCTCGTTCGTGAACCGTTCCCGCAGCCGTGCATCGAGCTGGAACTTCTGCAGGACGTTGAGCAAGTGGTTCTTCACAGTGTTCCCACTGATGAAGAGCGCGCGTGCGATCTCAGCCTCAGATCGACCCTCAGCCAGCAGCCGCAGAACCTGTCGCTCTCGCTCACTCATCCGCGGGGAGACACCCTGCGCCTCGGGCTCCTCGCGCGCCGAGACCGCGCCGCTCTGGCCGACGGCCTCGGCCACCGTGCCGACCCCGATCGCGTCGATGACGCCTTCGCGGATCTGATCGACGGTCGTCCCCAACGCCTCGAGGACCTTGGTTGCCGGACTGTCGCCGACGTCGAGGAGTCCGAGGAGGAGGTGCTCGGTGCCGATGTTTCCGCCGCCAAGGCGCACGCAGTGACGCAGTGACAGCTCCAGGCAATTCTTCGCCCGAGGCGTGAACGGCATGTGGCTCGGCGGAGGACTCTCACCGGCGCCGACCAGCTGACCGGTCAACGCTCGCGTCGACTTCATCGTGGCGCCGTGAGCATTGAGTACCCGTCCCGCCACGCCGCCATCGTCGCTTGCCAACGCGATCAGCAGATGTTCCACCCCGATGTAGTCGTGCATGAACAGGCGCGCCTCTTCTTGCGCCAGCACAACCACCCGGCGCGCCGCATCGTTGAACCGCTCGAACATCAGCTCCCCCTCTTGAGCCTCTGCAGGATGCGCTTGTTCCGCTCCAGCGAGTCGCGAAGCTTCTTCTGGAAGCGTGGGTCGGCGCGTCGTTTGTCGATGTGTTCGGAGATCGCTTCACGGACGATCTCGGCAACGGGCCGGTCTTCGACGAGCGCGACGGCCTCGAGTTCCTCGGCCTGCTCGCGCGCGAGGCGAAGCGTCATCGCCTTGGTGTCGTCCATGGTCCGAGCATGACACCGTGATACCGCGGTGTCAACAGGCTGTTAGAGCCGGACGCCCGCCTTGAGGAGCCCGCTGATCACAGCGCGCCCGTCTTCGGAGTGGAATCCCGTCGCGCCGTCCACGGCGTGCTCGGGGTGGGGCATCATGCCCAGGACGTTGCCCGCCTCGTTGCACACGCCCGCGATGTTGCCGAGCGCGCCGTTGGGATTCGCGACGTCGGTGAGCGCGCCATCGGCATCGCAGTAGCGGAACACGATCTGGCCGTTCGCCTCCATCTGCGCGAGCGTGCCAGGATCCGCGACGTAGCGCCCTTCCCCATGCTTGACCGGGACGACGAGCACCTCGCCCGCGTTCGCCTCGACCAGCTGCGCGCGCGACTCCTGCACCAGGATCGGCTGCGGCCGACACACGAAATGCAGGCCTTCGTTGCGCACCAGCGCGCCGGGAAGAAGGCCGGATTCGCAGAGGATCTGGAAGCCGTTGCAGATCCCCAGCACCGGTCCACCGGCGTTGGCGAACTCGGCGACGGCAGGCATCACCTTCGCGAAGCGCGCGATCGCGCCGCAGCGGAGGTAGTCGCCGTAGCTGAACCCGCCGGGCAAGATCACGGCATCGACATCGCCGAGCGAGGTGTCGGCGTGCCAGACCAGTTGCGCCTCGCCGCCGAGGAACTCCACCGCCCAAGCGGCGTCACGATCGTCGTTCGAACCGGGGAACTGGATCACTCCAACGCGCATATGCCCTCAGTGTACCGGCCTGCGGCCCGGTCCACGACCAGCGGTTCCGCAGGTGTTGACATCCCTAGACCATCTATATACCATCCATATCCATGGACACTGAGAAGATCACGATCAACGTCACGCCGGTTGACCTCGGCAAGATGGACGTCCTCGTCAGCCAAGGGCTGTACTCCACGCGCGCCGACTTCATCCGGACCGCGATCCGCCGGTCGCTGGACGACAACGAGCCCCTCGTCTCAGACACGATCACGCGCCAGTACATGAGCGTCGGCATCGAGCACATCGGCGCGACGCAGCTCGAGCGCAGCAAGGCGCGCAACGAGCGCCTCAAGATCCGCCTGGTCGGGATGCTGGTGATCGGCAAAGACGTAACGCCCGAGCTGGCCGACGAGGTGATCGAGGAGATCAAGGTGCGCGGGGTGTTGCGCGCGCCGACGGAGGTGCTCGAGCGCATGAAGCCGCGGATCGACCGCGTGCGCGGCTGAGCATCGTCGCCGAACGTTTGGTACGCGGAACGACTCGCATGCGGACACAACGCAGCAAAAGTGTTCGTCGGCGTCTGGGGCGACGGCCGATGGCAGTTGCGGGCGCGCCTAGCGGAACCCGGCCGACCGCAGCAGCGCCAGCGCGTCGGCGCGGGGTAGTTCGGTCAGCGTGCGCGCATCCGTGCACCACCGCGGCCACTCGTCCAGGCGCACCAGGTGCCTGCACGCCGCCACCTCCACCCGGCGCGCAGCGAGCTCGTCGATCGCGGTCCCCGAATCGCTCTCGCGCGCCAGGTGCCACGAGTCGTGCAGCAACACCGGCACGATCTGCGCGACCGGCAGCTTGCGCCGCGCGAACTTCAGGTTGAGCCAGATCG
>JBKJXT010000031.1:0-2966 GCA_046716205.1 Actinomycetota bacterium | reverse complement strand
GGATGTCGACCGAGGCGACGAGCTGCTCGACGTTCTGCGATGCCAGGTCGCCGGTGAACGTCACCAGGAAGCCGCCGGTGTCGGGCGTCACGGTGACGCCGCTGGCGCCGATCGTCGAAAGAGCCAGCAGCGCGTTCTGGATCGCGGTCGCGATAGCCGTCGGTGTGCCGGTGGTCGGTAGCGGCGTGGTGCTCTCGGTGCCGAACTTCAGCCGCCACGCGCGGTTCAATCCGGACGGCAGCACGATGCGTTGCTGCTCGTTCGGGCCGTCGCTGATCGTGGTGAGGTTCGGCAGGATCCCGAGCAGGTCCGCGAGCAGGGTGTTGAGCCGCTGGATCGCGCCGGCCGGGTTCGAGAGGATGTCGTCGAGCAGCGCGGTGACGTCGGCACCGACGTTGAGGATGTCGTTGACGCTGGTGTTGATCAGCGGCAGGCGCGTCGAGAACGCCGGCGCGAACGGATCGGTCGTACCCAGTTGGCGCAGCAGGTCGATCACCACGCGCAGCGCACGGATGAACGACGCGAAGTCCATGTTGCGGAACCGGTCGAGCACCGCCGCGAGGTCCGTGCCCTCGAACTGGAACTGCGGCGTCGCAAGCCCCGCCAGCCAGTTATGCGTCGCCGAGCCGGCCGTGATGCGCACGCCGGCGGTCAGGTCGCCCAGCCCGGCCAGCGCGCCGTCGGGCCGCAGCGTTAACAGGATCCCGAGCCCGCCGACGAGCGTGCCTTCGAGGAACCCGGTGCCCGGACGCTCGACGGTGCCGCCCGCGTCGCTCTGCCGGAAGAACAGCTTGCCGTTGATGATCGAGTTCGCCAGCACATCCACGCCGATCCGCCGCGCGTCGGGCGCGGTCGGGTCGGTCTGCAACGGGTTGCGGAGGTGCAGGCCGAGCGTGAGCTCGAGCATCCGCTTGACGTTGCCCGGCAAGCCGTCGGGCATCGTGCCCTGGCCGGTAGCGGTCAGCGCCAGCGGACCGACAGCGGCGGTCGCGCGCAAGTTGTCCAGGAACAGGTCGAAGCTGCCCGCCAACGTCGGCACCGGCTGACCGTTCTGCACGACCCCTTCGAGGAAGAAGCGGTTGGCGAACGAGCGACGCGTCCCCGCATCCTCGTTCGAGGTGAAGCCAAGCACGGTCACCGCACCGTTGGTCTCGCCGTTCGGCAGCGTCTCTGGGACGACGACGGCCATCGAGCGAACGTGGGGGGTATTGCCCAACAACCCGATGCGGTTGCCCGTGCCACGGCACGGATCGCCGGTCGGGTTGGCGTTGATGCGGCACACCGTGATGTCGCTCTTTACCGTCACCGTCGTGAGCCCGATCGCGGCAAGCGCCTGCGCGACCTGCTCCGCGGTCGCGTTGAACGGCAGCGCGGTGGTCGTCTGGCTGTTGTAGGTGAGCGTGAACGTGGGCGCGTTCGCGGCGAACGTGGGCGAGGACGAACGGATGGTGATGCGGCGCGCCCCGTGGGCGTCGGTCGCCGCGGCACTGCCTCCGACGGTGCTCTGCCAGTTGACCGTCAGCCCACTCAGCGTGGTGCCTTGCGGGGCGGTGATCGCGTAGCGGCTGCCGATGCCGCTCGCGGCCAGACCCGCATTGACCGCCCGCTGCAGCACGGTGGTCAGCTCCGCGATCGTCCGGTAACTCTCGGTGAGGAGGACCGCCGCCGATGTTCCGTCGACGTTGAGCTCCAAGCGGATCTGCTCGGTCGCGGCATCGAACACCGACATCGTCGGCGACGTCGCGAGGCCGAGGTTCTGGAAGGCCGGATCGTCTGGATCAGCGGTGACCACGATGTGGCGCGACTGGCTGCGCGGCTGCACCTCGGGGTTGTCAGAGATGCGCAGGCCCTGCGAGCTCAGCGAGGCGCTGCCGCCGTCGGTGGCGGCGGTGACCGGCGAGACGAACCGCACACCGATCTGATCGGTGCCATCGCTGTCGGTGAGCAGCAGCTTCAGCTTGCCGGTGTTGTCGCGCGTGACGGCGATGCGCAGGTCCGCCCACCCGGCGCCCGCCATCGCGGCGTTGAACAAACGCGTGAGCGTGGGAGCGATGTCGGCGTTGATGTCGCTTGAGAGCAGCGTCCCGGTCGCCGTCGACTGCGCGGTGAACAACGGAAGGTTGCCGAGCCCCGACGCGAACGTGATCGTGAAGTCGCCGACGAAGTTGCGCACGACGGTCGAGACGTTGCCGGAACCGATCCGCGTGAGGCGTTCGAGCGCGGTCTTGACCTCCGCGATCGTGGCATCGTGCGCGATCTGCCCGCTCTCCTCGATGCCGACGCGCAGGGTGAAGATGCCGGTGCCGTTCATCGTGCGTACGCGGATGCGTTCAGAGACACCGCTGGCGCCCTCTTGCTCGACGGTGACGCTGAACGGCCGGTCGAGCACGAACCCGAAGTCGTGCACGGTGGAGGCCATCATCATGCGCGCCTTGTGGAGCTTCCACACGCCGCGCCCCATGCTGGTGATGAGCAGCACGTCGTCGGTCGCATCGTAATCGACGTCCATGACGATGACGTTGGGCAGCACGGCGCCGAGTCGCCGCCACGTGCCGAAGTTGGCGGTCTGTCCTGGGAGGATACGCTGGACATACACACCACGGTTGGTCGCGACCACGATGGCGGTGAACAACGGCGTCTTGACGACTTCGACGTCGAAGACCTCGGTGACGCCGAAGTCCGACAGGTTGCCCGTCAGGTTGTCCCAGTTCGCGCCGGCATCGCGCCCGCGATACACGCTTGTCCTGCCGTCTGCGACGTAGAAGACGTGCCAGTCGTCGGGATCCAACGCGATCTCCAGGGGCCTGCCGCCGGGGTAGGCGGTCAGCTGTGAGAAGTCGTTGGTGGCGGCGTTGTTGTCGTCGGTCATCCGGAGGAACAGCTGGTTGTTGAAGTGCGTCCCGTAGTAGATGACATCGGCCGCGTTCGCTCCGTTGCGTCGGCCGCCGGCGACCAGGGCGGTGATG
>JBKJXT010000030.1:0-5081 GCA_046716205.1 Actinomycetota bacterium | reverse complement strand
GGCAAGCCCGCCGCCTTGGCGAGGAACTTCGGTGACGAGCCGGGGACCGATAGACAGGAACGGCGAGCGCGCATAGTGAAAACCTCCTCGATGAGTCGTACAGAGAGGAAGTATCCCCGCGTGGCGCGCCTCAGTTCAAACCGGGGTCACGCTAGGGCAGGTTCGCGTTGATCCCGTTCTCGCCGACGGACTGCACGGTGTTGGCAGATGCGTAGATCCCCCCGCCGAGCGGGATGCCGTTGACACTTCCCGTGAGCGCGTAACCCTGGCGATCGAGGTAGACGCCGAAGTTGGAGGTATCCGCGTGTGCGGCTCCATCGCCGGCATCAACCCAGGCGTTCGGCCTCGGCAGCCCGTAGGTGACATTCAGCGTCCTCGGACGCGAAAGCTCGAGATCGATCGCGAGCAAAGGATTGCCGCGCGTGAACTGGATGCGCGCAGTGTTGCCGATGGGGTCGATCGTCAGCGGAGACGAAGTCATCGCCGTCGACGGGTAGAAGACGTTGCTGCAGCACGGGATCTGGTCGTAGAGGCTGGCGCTCGCGAAGAACGTCTCCTCCCGGGTCGCCGTCGCATCCGACGATGCCACCTTCGAGATCGCCGCGACGTTCACCCATCCACCTTCGCCGGTGGCCTGGTCGTACCAGGTGGCGTGCCCGATGCGGTTGTACATGAACTCGTTGCTCGTCTGCGCTTGAGCAGGTGCGACCATCGCGGCGGCACACAGGGCGAGTGCGATGAAGAGCTTGAGCTTTGTCATCTTCGGTCCTCCGTTAGGAGCGTCGTTGTCAGGGAAGCATCGTGGCAGTCGTAGTGGTCGTGGTCGATCGCGCGTCGACCCAGTCGAAGGGGGAGGGATCGAAGGGCGCGCCTGCGAAGGTTCCGCTTACCACGTAGCCGGATCGATTGAGCCCCAACACCGAGCTCGCGCCCGCCGAGCTGCCGTCCGGCGCGATCCAGGCGTTCACACACGCAACGAGCGGGAAGCAGCCGTTCACCGACAGGGTCGTCGGCCTGCTGAAGGTAAGATTGAATGACCGCACCTGGTTCGTGCTCGATGTCAGGGTCGTCAGCACTCGAGCGGAGTTACCCAGCGGGTCCATCGTCAACGCCGTTGGATCGATCCGCTGCCAGTTGAAGTATTCGCCAGAGCAACCGGCCTCGTCACATCGGGCGCTAGACGCGGTCGCTTCCCACGTCACCGAGGGCGTCGCGCCGGCCGAGTAGACGTTGCGCACGAACAGGTTGAGGTCCTGGTTTTCCCCGAACGCGTTGAGGTTGATCTGCTGATAAGCGGAGCCGGTCGCAGAGGCCCCGGCACTGCCTCCTGCAAGAGAAGCTGTGATGCACGCCAGCATGATGAAAGAGCGAAGTTTCGGCATCTGATCCCCCAGGTACGTCTATCCCCCGGCTGGATTCGCCGCTGGAAGCGATTTCCCTGCTTCAGGCGCGCGAGACACCCTCGCGGGATGCCGCCTCGCCGACGGCAGCCGCGATGGCGGGCATGACCCGTCGGTCGAAGACGCTGGGGACGATGTACTCCTCGTCCAGCTCCTCTTCGCCACAGATGGCGGCCAGCGCGCGCGCCGCCTCGATCTCCATCGAGGTCGTGAACCCGGATGCGCGCCGGTCCAACAGGCCCCGGAAGAAACCGGGGAACACCAGCACGTTGTTGATCTGGTTGGGGTAGTCGCTGCGCCCGGTCGCGACGATACGGACGTTCGGGGGCACCTCTTCGGGCATGACCTCGGGAACGGGGTTGGCCATCGCGAACACGATCGCGTCCGAGGTCATGCCCTCGAGCCACCTTGGCTGCACCAGCCCCGGCCCGCTGAGACCGATGAACGCATCCGCCCCGCGCAAGGCGTCGGCGAGGGATCCTCGCAAGCCCTCGCGGTTGGTGATCTCCGCGATGCTGTGCTTCTCGTCGTTCATGTTGTCGGACCGGTCGCGGTGCACGATGCCGGCTCGATCGGCGCCGACGACGTCGCCGACCCCGACCTCCAACAACAGCCGCGTGCACGCGATGCCGGCCGCGCCCATCCCCAGGAACACGATGCGCATGTCTTGCAGACGCTTGCCCACCACGCGCGCCGAGTTCAGCAGCGCGGCAAGGGTCACCACTGCGGTCCCGTGCTGGTCGTCGTGGAACACCGGGATGTCGAGCGTGTCGCGCAGCACGCGTTCGATGATGAAGCAGTCGGGAGCGGCGATGTCCTCGAGGTTGATGCCGCCGAAGCCCGGCGCGATCGCGCGCGCGACGGCCACGACCTCGTCCACCGTCCGCGCGTTCGCGCAGATCGGGTACGCATCGATGTCGGCGAACTCCTTGAAGAGCATCGCCTTGCCTTCCATCACCGGCATCGCCGCTTCCGGTCCGATGTCGCCGAGACCCAGCACCGCGGTTCCGTTCGTAAGCACCGCGACAGAGTTCTGCTTGATCGTCAGCTCCCACACGCGCTCGGGTTCGTCCGCGATCGCGCGACTCACGCGGCCAACGCCGGGCGTGTACGCCATCGACAGGTCGTCGCGCGTCTTCAGCGGCATCCGCGAGTGAACCGCGATCTTCCCGCCGACATGGATGTCGAAGGTACGGTCCTGGACGCTTCGAACCTCGACGCCGTCCACCCGCTGTGCGGCAGCGACTATCTGACGGCCGTGGCCGTCGTCCCGACACTTCACGGTCAGATCCCGGACCACGACCTTGCCGCGATGCTCTACCAGGTCGACGGCGCCGAGGTCTCCACCAGCGGCTCCGATCGCGGTTGTCAGCCGTCCCAGCGTCCCAGGGATATTCTGGAGGTTCACGCGCAGCGTCAGGGTGTAGCCGGCGGAGGGCGTCAAGGCGGTCATGAGCAGCGATTATAGGGACCACACAACCCCGGCCCGGCGCCGGTGCGCCATCACAAGCCTTCGAGGGACGAAGCCGACGAAGGCCACTGCCTCTTGTGTGCGCACGCCGGAGGCTCTACAACCACGTACACGGGTGCCCTAACGGAGCCCGCCACGACGATGCCGATGCCGATGCAGCTCCAAACGGTGGGTGAGATCGTTCGCCTTCTCCGAACGCGACGTGACCTCGAGCAGATCGAGCTTGCGCGCGCGTGCGGCTGGCGCGACGCGTCCGCGGTCAGCCGGATAGAGACCGACCGGATCGCACCGACGCGCCGAACGCTGATCAAGCTCGCCGACAACCTCGGCGACGGAGTGGTGAACGGCTCATCGGATGACGTGCGCGCCTGGCTGTTCCTGGCCGCCGGGATCCTGCCAACGGCGGACGACATCGCGCGCGTCTCCGAGTCGATCCCTGCGATCGAGGGTTGGGCCCAGCCGGCGCTCGTGCTGGACTTCGGATGGAACGTGTGGCGCGCCAACCATCCGATCATCTCGTGGCTCGCGCTCCCACCGGACTTCGTTGGATCGAACCTCCTCGAGATCATGTTCGGCGACACTGTGCGCGCTCACCTCGGGTCGTGGTGGACCTCGGCGGCAGTGGAAGCCTTGCGACAGTTCAGGGGGGAGACAGACAACCGCCGCGATCAGCGCTGGCATCGCGCACTCCTGGCCCGTCTGAATGCGGACCGGCGGTTCGCGGAGCTATGGGACGCGGCGGTTCCGACTGAGCCGAACGAGCTGTCTCTGCGGACGAGGGAATCCCCGAACATGGACCCGGTCTCGATCATCCGCATCACGCTCGCCGGCGACCCTCGCCTCACGCTGGCCCAGATCGTGCCCGAGGCACGTTCGGCCCACGAGGTCGTGACCATCGTTGATCCATCGGTCAACCTGCGGTAGCGAGCTCACGCTCCATCGGCTAGAACTCCCGCGATGCCTCGTCTGGTCTTCGTTGTCGCGTCTATCTCGCTGATCGCCGGCGGCGCTTCCGCACAGTCGGGCGAGTACACGATGACCCGCGTCGCCGCGCTGGAGTTCCCCACGTCGGTTGGATTCGCGCCGGATGGATCGCTGATCTTCGTCGCCGAGCGCACAGGGCGCGTCCGTGTGATCCGCGACGGCACCTTGGAGCGGGAACCGTTCACGAGCGTCCGCACGACAACCGCTGGAGAGGGCGGGCTTCTGGGCCTCGCCGTCGATCCTGACTTCGATAGCGGCGAGCCCTGGGTCTATCTGTTCCACACGCTCGCAGATGGCTCCGCCAACCGCGTCCTGCGCGTGCGTTACGAGGACGGGCGCGCCGGACAACGTGAGGTGTTGATGTCCCGGTTGCCGGCCGGCGCCGCCTTACACCACGGCGGAATCATCACGTTCGGCCCCGACGACAAGCTCTACGTCAGTCACGGGGAGGCACACGAACAGTCGCGCGCCCAAGACCCTCAGGTGCTCGGCGGGAAGATCTATCGGATCGACCGCGACGGCTCGATCCCCTCGGACAATCCGTTCCGTGGATCCCCGACGTGGTCCTACGGTCATCGCAATCCGTTCGGACTCGCCTTCGATCCGGACGGTGGTCGCCTGTGGTCATTGGAGAATGGACCACAGAACCACGACGAGGTGAACCTGATCGAGCGCGGCGCGAACTATGGTTGGCCGATCGTGCGCGGCGATCAGCAACGAAGGGGGATGACTCCCGCTGTCGTCGACTACGCGCAGATCGTCGTTCCGACCGGGCTCGCGTTCGGCGCGCCGACGTTCGGTGGCTCTGCCGCTCGATCGCTTTTTCTCGGCACGTATTCAGAATCCGCGATCCACGAACTAGAGCTGAACGACAAGCGAACCGACGTCGTTGAGGATCGGGTCGTCGTGCACGACGTCAGCGTGGTAGCGATGGTTCGCGGGCCCGATGGGATCTACGTCTCGACCCCGGACGCGCTGATGAAGCTCCACACGGCTCCAGCTGCCTCGCCGTCCCCGTCGGCCTCACCGACGGCTTCACCCTCGCTGTCGCCAGATGCGTCGGCGAGCAACCGCGGGATCGGCTTCGTCATCATCACGCTCGCTGCCTTGGGCGGCTACCAGTTGGCCCGATGGCTGCGGCGCTCGACCAGGCCCCGGCCACGCGGACCTTGGCTCGGCGGCCGCGACGAACCCAAGTGAGAACGAAGCGGCGGGCTCATCGAGCG
>JBKJXT010000029.1:0-7650 GCA_046716205.1 Actinomycetota bacterium | reverse complement strand
GGTCGTAGCGGCGGCGGAGCTGGACGTCGATCTGGGACCAGGCGTTCTCAACCCTGTTCCGCAACGAAACCAGACGGTTATAGGCAGCGATCAGGAACAGCACGAGCACGAGCACGACGCCCAGAACGATCAGCCATTCCACGGCGGTGCATCGTAGGCACGCCTGCCGGTGGCGTCAACGACCCCTCAGGCGGGTCGGCGGGCCCGGCGCGTGGTCTTTCGCCGCTGCGCCCCGGGGCTCAGAGCCTCGGCATACACCGCCTCAACCTCGTCGGTGATCGCTGCCCAATCGAAGCGCTTCGCCCGCTCGCGCGCGGCAGACCCGTACCGGGTAACGAGTTCGGGTTGCTCCAGGAGCTCGGCCAGGGCATCGGCCAGTGCGGCCGCATCCCCGGGCGCGACCAGGCGCGCATCCACATCGGCGCGGGCGACCGCCGCATACCCCGGGATCGAGCTCGCGACGACCGCACGGCCCGCGGCCATCGACTCCAACAAGGTGATGCCGAAGCTCTCGCCGCCCAACGCCGGGAGGGCAACGATGCTCGCGCTCGCCAGCATCGCGGTCCGGTCGGCGTCGTCGAAATGACCGGTGAAGCTCACGCGAGCCTGCAGCTCCTCGGGCACGCCGGCGGCCAGCTCGTCGGCGAGCGGACCGTCGCCGGCGATCACGACGCGCGCCGACGGCACGCGTGCGATCAACGCGGGCAGCGCCTCGATCAACACCTGCGGGCCTTTGCGCTTCTCCAGGCGCCCGAAATACAGGACGGTCGCCAGCGCAGGGTCGACGGGAGGCACGCCAGAGTACGCGCTGATGTCGACACCGTTGGGGATGATGCGCGCGCCGGGACCGAACACACCTTCGACGGTATCGCGCGCCGCCTGTGACACGGCGATCTTGATGTCGATCTTGCGCCACAACGGCTGCAACGGCACCCGCGCTGCGCGATATGCGCGCGGCTCGGAGGCTGCGATGTGGAAGGTGGCAACGACCGGAACCTTGGCCGACATCGTCGCCAGCAGCGACGCGCTGGGCGCGAACGGCTCGTGTACGTGCACGACGTCGGGCTTGGAACGTCGCAGCGCGATCCGGATACGCCCCGCCACGCGCGGCCCGAACGCGAGGCGCGCGACGCTTCCGTTATAGGGAACCGCGAGCGTCCGTCCCAGCGGGATGATGCCGGCGTCGACGTCTCCGTCGGCGGGCGCGAGGATCCGCACCTCGTGGCCGCGCAGCCGCAGGTGCCGAGCGAGCGAAGCGATGTGAACGTTCACACCGCCCGGGGTCGTCCACGAGTACGGAGTGACGAGCGCGATCTTCACTCGTCGATCCAGTACCGGCTGTAGACATGCCACTGCTCGGGATGCGCGCCGATCAGCTCCTCGAAGGCGTCGGCCAACCGCTGGGTCACGATCGGCACGGTGTCCGGCGCCTCGGGATCCTCCAGCTTGATCGGCGCCATCACCATCGCGTTCCACGCACCGTCTTCCTGTTGATAGATGCACGCGGGGATCAGGGGCGCGCCCGACCGCAGGGCGAGCACCGCCGGTCCCGGCGGCATCTTGGTGCGCCGCCCGAACATCTTGACCTCAACGCCCGATCGGGACATGTCGCGGTCGCACACCAGGGCGATGAGCTTCCCGTCCGCCAGGTCGCTCATGCAGCGCCCGGTCGCGTCCCCGCCGCGCTCCAACGGCACGATCGTCATCCCCAGCCCACGCCGGTGCGCCACGAAGCGGTCGAAGAGCATCCGTGGACGCAGCACCTCCACCACGACGGTCAGCGGCCAGCGGTTGGCGACCCATCGTCCGCCGGAGTCCCAGTTGCCGATGTGCGCGGTCGCCAGCACGGCGCCCCGGCCTGCCGCGTAGGCCTTCTCGATGTGCTCGACACCGATGACCTTCATGCGCCCGTCCAGCTCCGCGTCGCTGAGATCCTCCATCCGGAACGTTTCCGCCCAGTAGCGGCCGTACCACCGGAACGACTCGCGCACGGTCTCGTCCAGGCGCGCACGCCCGACGATCGGCTCGAGGTTCGCCTCCACGGCGGCGCGCCGGCGCGCGTTGCGGCGGTGGGAGCGCAGGCTCAGGCGCTCGAACATGGATACGACCCAGCCTTCGGGCAGCAGCCGCGCCAGGCGCCACACGGCCAGCCAGCCGATGCCCTCGAGCCGGAGGCGGAGGGAGTCTTTCGGCGCGCTCATGCCGGCGGTGCGGTGGTCTGCCGGCGCACGGCGAGCGAGCGAGCCACGAAGGTGTAGACGGCCATCACGACGAGGAGCCACATCGCCGCTTCCTCGATCTGCAAGATGAGACCCGCGATGATCAGCACGGCGCGCTCGGCGCGCTCCCCCGGACCGCTGGGCACCCGCAACCCCAGCGCTTCGCCCTTCGCGCGCGCGTAGGGAACCAGCGACTGCACGATCATCGCAATCAGCGCGGAGCCGAGCAGCCAGCTGTCGGCGTGCTCGTAGCCGAGCCACGCGATCGCGCCGAGCAGGACCCCGTCGGCGATGCGGTCGCAGACCGAGTCGTAGAAGCCGCCCCACGCTGTCACCCGGCCCGTCGCTCGCGCCAAGGCGCCGTCGAAGACGTCGATGAAGAAGGCCGGGATCAGCAGAAGCCCCGCCAGCCGCCGGTGGCCGGCGACGATGAGCCATCCGCACCCGAACATGGCCACGACGCCGATCGTGGTCAGCGCGTTGGGGGTCAGGCCCACACGTGCGAGCGCCTTCCCGGTTCCCGCGGTGAACGGCTCGAGGATCGGCCTGAATTTCTCGGAGAGCACGGATGCAGCATACCGTCGGGCCGGGAGGTTCCTTGGGGACGTCGCATATACTCCCGTCTCCCGCGAAACCCCTGGATCCTGAGAGCCTTCGGAGGGCGCCGTGAAGACCTACAGCACCGATCACATCCGCAACGTCGTCCTGGTCGGTCACGGCCACTCGGGCAAGACGATGCTCGCCGAGGCGCTGCTGTTCGCCGCCGGCGTCACGACCCGCATGGGCAAGATCGAAGAGGGCAACACGGTCTCGGACTTCGACCCCGACGAGGTCAACAAACAGATCTCCATCTCGCTGGCCACCGCGCCGTTCGAATGGAAAGACCACAAGATCAACCTGATCGACGCGCCGGGTTACGCTGACTTCTTCGGAGACGCGGAAGCGGCGATGCGCGCGGCGGACGCAGCGATCATCGTCGTCAGCGCGGTGGACGGTCTGCAGGTGCAGGCGCGCGTTGCGTGGGATCTTGCCGAGCGGCTGGATCTGCCGCGCGCGATCTTCGTCTCCAAGCTCGACCGAGAGCGCAGCGATTTCCAGCGCACCCTGAACGAGTTGATCGACGCGTTCGGAACCAAGATCGCCCCGGTGCACCTGCCCGTCGGGACCGAGCACGACTTCGCAGGCGTCGTCGACCTGCTGAACGAGAAGGTCATCACTTACGAGGGCGGGCGCAAGGAAGAGCCGCTTCCCGCCGAGCACGAAGCCGAGATCGACAAGCTGCATGAGCGGCTGGTCGATTCCGTCGTGGAAGCCGACGACGCGCTGATGGAGCGCTACCTCGAGGACCCGACCTCGATCGAGCCCAAAGAGATCATCGAGGGGATGCACAAAGCGGTCGCGGCCGGCACGATCGTGCCGGTGCTGTGCGGCGCGCCGACCGCCGGCATCGGCGTTGACGTCCTGGCGGACTTCATCGTCGATGAGATGCCGTCTCCACTCGATCGTGGAACCGTCGTCGCGTTCAAGGACAACGAAGAAGTCGAGGTCGCCCTCGATCCGGCGGGCAAGCTCCTCGCGCAGGTCTTCAAGACGGTGAGCGACCCCTACGTCGGCCGCATCACCTATCTGCGCGTGTTCAGCGGCACGCTCAAGCCGGACTCGACCTTCTACAACGTGACGCGCCACGTCGACGAGCGCGTCGGCAACGTGTTCACGATGCGCGGCAAGGCGCAGGAGAATGTGTCGGAGGTTCCGGCGGGCGACATCGCCGCGGTCGCGAAGCTCGCCGACACGATCACCGGGGACACGCTCGGCGCGAAGGGCGACGGGTTGCTGCTGAAGCCGCTGGAGTTCCCCGCGCCGGTGTATCACCTCGCGATCGCACCGAAGTCCAAGGGCGATGAGGACAAGCTCTCGACCGCGCTGAACAAGGTCGCTGCGGAAGACCCGTCATTCCATTGGGAGCGCAACCCGGACACGCACCAGACCGTGATCAGCGGCATGGGCGACACCCACCTCGAGATCGTCGTGCAGCGGCTCCACCGTCACCACGTCGACGTCGAGACGTTCCCACCCAAGGTCGCCTACCGCGAGACGATCCGCGGGGTAGGCAAAGCCGACGGTCAGCTGAAGAAGCAGACCGGCGGGCGCGGTCAGTTCGCGCGGTGCTCGATCGAGCTGTCCCCAAGAGGGCGCGGCGAGGGATATGAGTTCGACGACGCCATCGTCGGCGGAGCGATCCCGCACAACTACATCCCGTCGGTAGACAAGGGTGTGCAGAAGGCGATGGAGATCGGCCCGCTGGCTGGCTATCCGTTCGTGGACGTCAAATGCAAGCTCTACGACGGCAAGTACCACGACGTGGACTCCAGCGATATCGCGTTCCAGATCGCGGCCGGCATGGCGTTCAAGGACGCGGCCGCTGCGGCGGGGCTCGTGTTGCTGGAGCCGATCATGGATCTCAACGTCCTGATCCCCGACGAGAGCGTCGGGGACATCATGGGCGACCTTTCCGGGCGGCGCGCGCGCATCTCGGGCACCGACGCCGCCGGTAAAGGCTGGACCCAGATCAAGGCGAAGGTCCCCCAGGGCGAGATGATGCGCTATGCGATCGACCTTCGCTCCAAGACCGGGGGCCGCGGCACCTTCTCACTCGCGTTCAGCCACTACGAAGACTCGCCGCCACACGTACAGGAAAAGGTCGTGGCCGAGACGGCGAAGGAGCACGCCGAGAAGAAGTAGCTTTCTAGGCGGTCAGGCGCGCTGCACCAGGGGGAGCAGTCGGGCGTAGGTCTCTTCCAGGGATTCGGGCAGAACCTTCGTCTGGGCGATCGTGGTCATGTAGTTGGTATCGCCGGCCCACCGGGGGACGATGTGCATGTGCAGGTGGTCGGCGATCCCGGCGCCGGCGGCGCGCCCCTGGTTCACGCCGATGTTGAAGCCTTCGGGTCCGTACGCAGCCTGCAAGGCGCGCACGCAGCGCGCCGTCAGGGTGGCCATCTCCGCGTGTTCCTCGGCGGTGAGGTCGGCATAGTCGGCGCAGTGGCGGTAGGCGGCGACCATGAGGTGGCCGGAGTTGTACGGGAACTTGTTCATGATGATGAACGCTCGCTCGCCGCGAGAGAGGATGAGCGTCTCAGGATCGTTCGCGGCGTCCATCGCCGGCAGCTCGCAGAAGATGCAGCCTTCCATGCGTCCCGCGTCCTTGATATAGGCCATCCGCCACGGCGTCCAGAGGCGTTCCATCACGCCGTGAGCGTCAGCGTCCGCTCGGCGATCTCTCGTTCTATGGCGTCGGCGAATTCGGCGAATGCCAGGCCGAAGCGCGCTTTGCCACCGCTGCCGCGCACCCGCACCGCCACCGTGCCGTTCTCGATCTCTTTGTCACCGACGACGAGGATGTAGGGCACCTTCTGCATCTCAGCGTCGCGCACCTTCGATTGCATCGTCTCGCGACTGTCGTCGACCTCGACGCGCACGCCGCGCGCCCGCAGGTCCGCTGCGAGCTTCTCGGTCGCCTCGTTGTGCCGGTCTGCGATCGGCACGATCACCGTCTGCACGGGTGCGAGCCACGTCGGGAACGCACCGGCGTAGTGCTCGACCAACACGCCGACGAAACGCTCGACGCTACCGAAGAGCGCGCGGTGGATCATGACCGGGCGCTTGTGCACGTTGTCGTCGTCGGTGTATTCGAGCCCGAAGCGTTCCGGGTGGTTGAAGTCGACCTGGATCGTCGCGACCTGCCAGTACCGCCCGATCGAGTCTCGCACGTCGATGTCGATCTTCGGTCCGTAGAACGCGCCGTCACCCGCATCGACCGAGTATTCGATGCCGGCGCGCTCCAGCGCCTGCGGGATGGCGGCCTCCGCCAGATCCCACAGCTCGTCGCTGCCGACGTACTTGTCGGGCTTGGTCGAAAAGCGGACTCGATCGGGCGCCATCCCGACCGTCCCGTACAGCGCGCGGAAGAAATCGATCACGCCCACGACCTCGTCGACGACCTGGTCGGGCCGACAGAAGATGTGGGAGTCGTCTTGGGTGAGCCCGCGGGCGCGCATCATGCCGTGCAGCGTCCCGCTGCGCTCGTACCGATACACCGTCCCCAGTTCCGACAGCCTGATCGGCAGATCGCGGTATGACCGCGTGCGCGAGCGGTAGATGAGCACGTGGAATGGGCAGTTCATCGGCTTGACGATGTACTCCGCGCTGTCGTCGGGGTGTTGCATCGCGGGGAACATGTTCTCGCGGTAGAAATCCAGGTGCCCCGAGGTCTCCCACAACGTCGAGCGTCCGACGTGCGGGCTGTATACGGGGTCGTAGCCGTGATCGAGATGCATCTGGCGCGACAGATCCTCCAGCGTCTTGCGCAGGATCGCGCCCTTGGGATGCCATAGGGCCATCCCGGGACCGACCTCGTCGGCCCAGCTGTACAGGTCGAGCTCGCGACCGAGCTTGCGGTGGTCGCGGCGCTCGGCCTCCTCGAGCATGTGCAGGTGCGCGGCAAGCGCGTCCTTGTTCTCCCACGCCGTGCCATAGATCCGCTGCAGCATGGGGCGATGCTCGTCGCCGCGCCAGTACGCGCCGGCGATGCGCATGAGCTTGAACGCTTTGATCCGTCCCGTGGACTTCAGGTGCGGCCCGCGGCAGAGATCCTCCCAGCCTTCATTGCGATAGATGCTGACCTCGGGCCCGGCGTCTTCGCTCTCCTCGACGGATTCGATGATCTCGACCTTGAAGGGCTGGTCTGCGAAGCGCTTCAACCCTTCCTCCCGCGAAAGCTCCTCACGGATGAAGGGCTGGTCGGCCTTGATGATCTCGCGCATCTTGGTCTCGATGGCGTCGATGTCCTCGGGCGTGAACGGCCTTCCGATGTCGAAGTCGTAGTAGAAGCCGTCTTCGATGGAGGGGCCGATCGCGTACTTGGTGCCGGGGAACAGGGCGCAGACCGCCTGGGCCATCACGTGCGCGGTCGAGTGACGGATCACATCGCGCGCCTCGTCGGTGTCCGCCGGTACCTTGCGCCCGTCCGTCAGCATGATCTCAGCCATGCGCGGCATCTTACCGGCGCGCCCGGGCGACGCTCAGCGCATTGCGCGCCGCAGTCTGGGCGTTGCTGGACGCCTCGTCGTTCTTATACGGGATTACGCTCACCAGTGAGCAAAATCCCGTATGAAAACGGATCAGAACCGGCGGCGCACGTCGGAGGCCCAGGCGCGCTCGAGGTTGTCCATCCCAACGCCGAACGCGCGGCGCGCCGCGCGGTCGAGGTGGTAGTCCCCCGTTCCCAGCGACACCGGCGATGCCTTGGACAACTCCTCGTACAGGCGCGCGCCGGCGTTGCGTCCGTAGCGACGCTGCAGGAACGCGATGAAGGAGCTCGATTCTTCGTAGGACAGGTGGATCGCGTTGCGGCCGCCGAGCAGGAACTGGT
>JBKJXT010000028.1:0-10053 GCA_046716205.1 Actinomycetota bacterium | reverse complement strand
GATGCGAGGAGCCCGCTCGCCGCGCGACGTAGGACACCTGGAACTCCCGAGGTGCGATCGCCCATTCGACCATCTCGAACCCGGAACGGCGCAGGAATGCCCCCAGGGTCTCTTCACTGAAGTAGTGCAAGTGGGAGCGGATGAACCAAGGCCAGTCACCTTTGCGGATGCGAGCATGCAACCCCGAGAGGTTCACCGTCGACAGCACCAGCACCCCTTCGTCGTCGAGCAGCGGCCGCAACGTCGACAGCGCCTCGAGCGGGTCCGCCACGTGCTCCAGGACGTCGAGCATCACGATCGCGTCGAAGCTCTGTGGCGCTTCGTCGAGATCCTCGACCGTACCCGTGCGCAGATCGACCCCGAAGCGTTCCCTTCCCTGTTCAACGGCCCATTTCGAGGGTTCGATCCCTCGCGACTGCCAGCCTTTCTGTCGAGCCACGTCCAGGAAGATCCCGACGTTCGAGCCGACCTCGAGCAGGCGCTTACCGCGGACGGGGTAGCCATCGAGCTGACCGACCATCCATGCGAACAGCTCTCGGCGGCCCCCTTCTTCGACGAAGTACTCCTCATCGACGACGTTCTCGTAGCCCTCGATGATCTCGGTGCCGGTGATGGTCGGCAGGGCGGAGACGTGGCCGCATCGATAGCATTGGATGATGTCGTCATGCTGCGCGAGTGCGCTCGTCGTGCATCGGAACTCTTCGACTGGAACGTCGCCCGATGCGGTGGCGGGATAGACGACCTGGTGCCGATGGCTGCCGCATAGCACGCACATCCGTTCGACGAGCTTGCCGTTGCCCAGCGTGGGGCCGCGGCGAAGACCTTCCTTCCGCACAGGTGAGCGGGCGCCGCGCCGACCGCGAGTGGCGCTGCGGCGCATGCAGTAGAGCAGGCTCGACAGGATGTAGCGCAGGGAGCGCGCCACGTTGATGGAGGAAGATTCCTTCGTGTAGCGGGTGGGGATCGGAACCTCGACGACCCGCAGTCCTGACGTGACCGCATCGATGATCAGTTGCGAGTCGAACACGAAATCGTCCGAGTAGCGGAGGAATGGAAGCGTGAGAAGCGCGTCGCGGGTGTATGCGCGCAGCCCCGAATGCATGTCGGTGAACCGCGACCCGAGCATCAGGTTCTCGAGGGTCGTGGTGATCCGGTTGCCGATGAAGCGGTAGATCGGCATCCCGCCCGCGAGCGGGTCGCTGAGACCCGCGAAACGAGAACCGAACGTCAGGTCGGCGTCGCCGGCGATGATCGGCGCGATGAGCAATGGAACGGCCTTCGGATCGTATTGGAAGTCCGGATGGAGGAGTACGACGATGTCGGCTCCCTCGCGGAGCGCCTCGGTGTAACACGTCTTCTGGTTGCCTCCGTAGCCGCGGTTCTCGGCGTGGACATGCACAGTGAGCCCCAAGGCGCGGGCGCGCTCGACGGTGTCGTCCGGACTCGCGTCGTCCACCAGGATCAGTTGGTCTGCGACGCCGGCGGGGATGTCCGCGACGGTCTGCGCCAGCGTGTTCTCGGCGCGATACGCAGGCATCGTGATGATCGTCTTCGGCACGGTCCCTCCTTCGTTCTGACCGCGACGGATGTTAGTGCATCGGGCTTCCCTATCCAGCCCGTCCCTCATCTATCGCTGCGACCTGCTTCGGATGCTCGAGGCGTCCGGATGCCCACCACATCATCGCCGCGAGCGCGCCGAGGAGCACGAGCCTCCATGCCACGTCCAGCGGGTGGTCGATCCCATCGATCCACGCCTGACCGATCGGGCTGCTCGTGAAGCGCTCTTCGAAGATGGTGCCGTCCCACCCAAGTCTCTGACGCCGGGAGCCGAATGTCATCGTGAGCATCGATACCACGGCGAGCGGTGTGGCGATCACCCTGATCCGGTCGCGCCGCTTCATCGCATATCCGATCAAGAGGCACAGGATCGGTGCCGCGTCGAGCAGGTATCGGTACCCGAACTGGTGACTTCCGGCCCACCACGTCATCCATTTCCCGTAGAAGAGCACGAAGCAGAGGACACCGAGGCTCAGGAACGCGAGTCTGCGCTCAAGACCCGTTCGTCCCTTGATCAGGAGCAGCACCCCGATGACCCCGACGATAAGGACTGGGGAGTACGCGAACAGGCCGCGCCACCATCCGAACAGCATGGGGTAGATCGAATCCTCCAGCTCGCCATTGAACCCGACGCCGGCGAGCGAGTAGCTGCTCGTCGTGAAGGAACCGAACACCCACCGGTTGGAAACCGCATAGACGACCGTCGCGGGGAGCCCGCCGAGCACGAAGCTCGGGATGGCTCTGCGGTCGTAGGCAAGCATGAATAGGCCAATCGCCGCGACAACGATCGCGGTAGAGGGCCGGACGAGTGTTGCGGATCCCAGTGCCAGCCCAGTGAGGACGGGCCGTCGTTGAAAGAACCATCGAAGGCCCAGTAGCACCAAGAAGGCAACAGGTCCATGCTGCCAGAACGCCGTCGATGCGATCGTCCACATCGTCGTGCCGAAGCCGAAGATCATCGTCGTCCACACCGCGATCTTGCGGGGGAACAGATCCAGAGCGAGGAGCAGGAACGCCAGGACGGCGGCGGCCGTGTAGGGGATCGCCACCGACGCTTGCAGGACCTTCTCGCCGACGCCCGCTCGAGTAAGCAGCGCATAGACGGGGAGGGCGGGGAGCGAGACTCCAATCCCATAGACGGAAAACACGCGAGTGCCTCTCTTCACCACGGCTCCGTCCTGCGGATAGGCGTACCGTGAAACATCCACGTCGCCGTGTTGTACCAATGCGCGCGTTTGCAGACTGTTTAGGCTCGTATCACTCAGCGGTCTGAAAGAGAATGTTGCCGAATAGACTCCAACGAGTCCGACGAAGACTGCGACGAGGGTCATGCGCCGGGACAGCGAGATCCTCATGAGGGGAGTTGCCCGGCGTCTGGGCGCTTCCATGCGACCACCGCTAGGAGCGCGAACAGTTGCAGGAAGACAGCGGTTCGCGCGGCCTCGCCGAGCAGCTCCCAAGCGAAGGGGGCCGAGATGATGACCTGGCTGGCGCACGTTACCGCGACGATCGTGAGGGTGGAGCGCCTTCTGATCAGCAGCGCGACGGAGCCGAGTGCTATCACGAGATGCACCACGACGATGACGAGCGCGCCCGCTGATGCAGGACTCAACAAGCTCTTCGCGAGCGCGACGAACGGGGGTCCGACCGTATCGGTGATGTCGCGCAGGTAGGGATCGAACATGGGGATGTGCCCGTAGCGCGCCTGGACGAAGATCGACCATGCCGCCAAGGGGACGATCGCCACGCATAGGATCGCCGCGCCGCGCCATGCCCGAGCGAGCAATGCGACGATCACGAGCGCGCCGAGAACCGCCATCGTGTTCTCGCGTGTCAGAAGCGCGAACGCCATCGCCGCCGATGCCAAGCCCCAACGTTGGTGGAGAGCGGCCAGCACGGCGCCAAGGCAGACCGGAACAGCGAGCGCTTCAGCGAAGCCACCGGACACTGCGAGCGAGAAACCAGGAGCGAGGAACGGCAGCCCGGCGGCCAACAGCCCGAGGCCGGGGAAAAGCATCGTTGCGAGCGCTCCAGCACCAGCGCCACACAGGATCATCACTACCGGCTGCACGTATCGCATCAACGCGGGCCGACCCGCCGACCCCACCAGCAGGACCGAGGGGAGCCCGATGCGTCCGTACCGCAGCGACGTCCCCCGAGCGGAAACCACGGGATCGATCTGTGGAGCAGGTGTATCGAGATGAGATGCGACGTAGCGGTAGATGAGACCGTCGCCGTACGTCATCGCGGCGATGTCGCCGCGCGAATACGCGACGATGATGAGAAGGGCGAACACCGCTCCTACTGCGGCGCCTGCTCGTGCGTTCGCACGTGCAGGGTGTGTCGTGGGGTCGGCCACGGCGGTCGATGCTAACACTGTGCCTCGCGTATGAGTGGCAGCCAGCGTCGCTGTTAGAGTCCGGCGGATGCCTCGACCGGTCGCCAGGATCGTCGCAGCCCTCGTCTTGATGTTGGGTGTGCTCGCGGTTGTGACACGGGTCACGTCATTGTCCGACGACGAACTCGCCCGCAACGACTTTACGCAGGACTACGTCGCCGCGAGGGCCTGGCGTGCGGGAGACCAGCCGTACGCTCCAACGCAAGTCCTCGCGGAGCGATACCTGGGGTCGGCGGCTTCCTCCTACCGCGGAGTCTATGAAGGTCGTCGCGATCCGCATCCGCCCGCGCAGATCGTTCTCGCCGCTCCTTTGAGTGCCACGCCGTTCCGGACGGCGCGGTCGGTCTGGTTGCTCATGGTCGCCGCCTCGATCGTCGCTGCGATCTCGATCCTTGCGCACGAATCGGGCGCGTCGAAAGCATGGTCGGTCGTGGCAGGCGTCGGTGCGCTCGCGATCCCGATCGCGCAACACGACCTGGTCTACGGGCAGTCGATGGGGATCATCTTGTTGTTACTGGTGGTGACGTGGCGTGGGCTGCGTCGCGATCCGGCCGCCGCGCGGGACCTGATCGCCGGCGCCGCGCTGGGTTTAGCGACGGCCATCAAGTTCTTCCCCGCACTGATGCTCGTTCCGTTGATCCGTCAGCGACGGATGCGGATGGCCGTCACGGCGCTCGCGGTCGCCGCGATCACGACGATCATGGGGGTAGCAGCCCTCGGGGCAGACGCGACGCGGGAGTTCCTGACGGTGGCCGCGCCGGAGAACATCCGCTTCTGGCGCTCCGCTCCAATGAACGTGTCCGCGGTTTCGATGCCCCTTCGATGGCTGACACAGAGCGTATGGCAGCCGCAAGCACCAAACGTTCCACTGCTGGCAGCCGTGCTCGCCATCGTCATCTTCGCCGGCTGCATCCTCGGGGCCGTACGCGCTGCGCGATCGGATGGTGAGGGTTTCTGGGGAGTGGCGCCGTGGATGATCCTCGCGACGCCGCTCGCGTGGTCGTTCTCTCTGCTGCTCGTCCTGCCCTCGGTGATGCTTGCGCTCGCGCGCGCCCGGCGCGCGCGGGGGCAGGCTCCCGTTCCTCTGATGCTCGCGGGCGCCGTCGTCGCGCTCGGCGTGCTACCGGGATTGCCACTGCCGGCGCCCGGCAACCCGTGGCCGTCAGTCGTCTTTGGTTATGCGTTGCCGACCTACGCCCTGATCTACCTCGGCATCCGGTACATCGACCGGCAGAGCGGTTACTCGCTGTAGATGCGCTCGTCGATGAGGTTCTCGGCGACGACGTCACCCATCGGGTCGAACCGGTAGTAGAGGAAGTCCTTGCGGAACTCTAGGTCGACCAGGTTCGGACCACCGCGGTTCTTCTCAACGGTGAACACCGTGAAATTCTTGAAGGTTTCCGCGCGTAGCGGGTCGTAGGCGAGGTGGACCTTCGAGACGCAATTGAACTTGTCGTTGAGGATGAGCGCGACGTCGCATTCGTAAGCCAGCGCCGAGGAGCCGCGAAGATGATGGAGACGGAGCCTGCGCGACTTGAGACCCTCTCGATCGGCGGCGACGACTGCGATCACGGGGATCTTGTGCGTCAGAGCAAGATCCTTCAGCGATTCGGTGATCCGCGTGACCTTCTCCGCCTCGTCGGGCGGTTCTGGGCGCACGGAGACCTTCTGGAGATAATCGACCACCAGCACCACACGCTCGCTGTCTCGCAGACGGTCCAGGACCATGTCCTCGAGCTCCTCGACGCCGGTGTTTGCCCCCGACGCCCGAACGAGCCAGAGGTTGTCGGCGTACGCGGCGATGCGGTCGTACGCCCGCTTGATGAGGTCACCGGATTGAAGGATCTCGCGGAGTCCACGACCTGAGCCGGCGGCTACCTCCTGCACCTCGAGCCGGAACCGATCCATCTCCGAGTCGTCGTTGCCATGCGGGAGGTCGCCCATCTCAAGTGCCAGCAAACGGCCGAGCAGTGCGGTCTCTTCGTGCTCATAGCAGGCATAGACGACCTGGACGCCCGACAACGCGATGTTGCGCGCCCACTGCAGCGTCACGATCGTCTTGCCCACGCCCGGAGTGCCCCCGACCAGGATGAGATCGCCCGGCTTGATCCCGCCACCGAGTGCGCTGTCGAGCGCATGGAAGAAGGTTGGGATCGGAACGAGATCCTGCGCGTTCCCGCTGCGGATCTCGGCGTCCATCGTTTCGAGAACCTCGCCCACTGTTCGCGGCACCGTACGGTTCTTGATGGTTCCGGCCTTCGGTTCTGGCATGTTGTCTGCTCCCGGCGGATCGTCGGCTTTCGCGATCGTCGAATGACTGTATTGGATAGCACAGCCCCTCGATCAGTGGAAGGGGCCACATCCACTATGTGCGCCCGTTCCGACTGTATTCGGGACGTGGGTCCTAGACATATCGAGACAGCCTACCCAGCACATACGATCCGTCTGGCTCAGGGAAACAACACCGTCAGTGGTTACCATGCTGCTAGCAAAAAAGAACTTGGGCGGTAGGCTCAACTCCCCCGCAGAAGCTTCCGACAACCAAGCGGTGGGCAACAACCTCGAGGAGGTGGACGGACAGATGGGCAACATCCTTCAGACAGCTCGGCTGCTCGGCGTGTGGGTTACTGCGCGCTTGAACATCAAGAGCGAGCGCGGCGCAACCGCCGTCGAGTACGGCGTCATGGTGGCACTGATCGCAGCGGTCATCATCGCCGCAGTGGTCTTCCTGGGCCAGAAGACGAGCTCGACCTTCAACTGCACGGCGACGTCGATCGACACAACGGCTGCAGCCTGCTAAGAAGGCCGTAAGGCATTGAACCGGGCGGGCGCCTGTCCGCCCGGTTCGCTTTTCACCCCGGTTGGTCTAGTAACGGGATAGCTGACCACGTATAGTGATGATAGATGGGCAATCTGCAGGTGGTACCCCGGGGGGCTGGGGGGTCATGCTGGGCCTAAGGGAACTCTAGGCACCTGCCGAGTCCATAGAGAGACGGTGGGGAGACCACGGTGATGGTCATACGAAAGCTCGGGAGAACAGAGCGCGGTGCTGCGGCGGTCGAATTCGCGATCGTCGGCTCTTTGCTGTTCATGGTGCTGTTCGGCACCATCCAGTTCGGGCTCGCGTATCACCGCTACCAGGGCCTGAACGCCGCCGCGCGCGAGGGCGCGCGCCTCGGGTCCCTGTCCCAGACCACGAACACGCAGATCCGGAACCGCGTCGCGGCATCCGTGAGCGCGCTTCCGACCACGGTGTTCGGCGCAGCTTGCCCGGCGACGCTTGCCCTCGACGCTGGATGCGTTGACGTCTACATCAGGCCCGGCGCGACGACCGGATCCTGCACGCTTGCCGCTTCCGGCTGTATCAAAGAGACCGTTTCTACCAATAAGCCTTGCAACGTGAATTCCGGAAAAACGGTCGTCGTCCTTGCCAAGTACAGGATGGACATCCCCATCCCATTGTGGGCAGCGCCGGCGATCACGGTGACTGGCGTTGGCGAGTTCAAGTGCGAGTGAGTCGAGGGAGCACATCATGACCTTCTGGGGACGGATCAAGGATGACGAGCGCGGGGTGACCGCTGTCGTAGTCGCGGTCACTCTCGTCGCTATCTTCGGTGCGGCGATGTTGAGCGTAGACGCCGGCAACCTCTGGCAATCCCGCCGCAACATGGTGACCGGAACCGATGCCGCGGCCCTTGGGGAAGCGCAGATAGCGGCGTTGAACGGCACGGTTCCCTGCGGCGTCGGCTCGGACTATCAGTTGCAGCTCCAACGCAACAGCGGCAACGCGGTGTTTGACCCCACGTGCACCCCGTTCATCGGTCCCTTGGGGACCAACTTGGACGGAACGGGTTACGTCACCGTCTCGGCTCGCAAGCCCGTAGACGTGCGCTTCGGCGGCGTCGTCGGCGTCGGCGACACCGCCGCGTACTCGAGTTCGACGGCCCAGTGGGGCTTCATCGTGGAGCTCAAGGGTCTGCGGCCGATCGCGGTGTGCGACAAGACCGCGAACTTCCAGCTCTGGAACCAGCTGCATCCGGCATTGGGGACCCCGACGATCACGCAGGCCGCCTACGATGCCTTCTTCGGAACCACGCACACGGCGCTCAACATACTCACACCTGCAACGATCACCTTCCCTCGGGCGAGCACTCACTACATCAAGGGCAAGGACAACGACAATCCCAACGCAGGTCTGAATTACGTCACGCCCACTGCGACCAACGACCACCACCTGATCCACCGGATCACCATGCCCGACTTGGCGTGAGGCGACAGTCCCGGTAACCGGGTTTGGGTCGACTTCTACGCTGGGACCGGTACCCCGGGAACGAGCGAGCTCGCGGACGAGATCCTCAACGGGTACTCCGGTACGGTTTCCTTGACCCCCCACGACTGCAACACTGCGTCCTCGCCTGCCGTGGAGGACTGTGCCGGGCGACCGGGAACCGCAGCCAGCCTCAGCAAACCGCTGGGCCAGATCACATGTCCGGTGGCTACCATCGCTTCGAACTGTCCCGTCCAATTCCCGGTCCCGGTCATCACCAAGATCACTAACACCGGAAGCACTGCGACATACGAGCAGGTCGCCTTCTTGTTCGTGGTGTTGCGCGGCTTCGGAAAGGTCGCTGCCGACCAGTTGCAGTTCGACCTGGAATTCCTGCACGTACAGCTCGACGGCGAGATCGGCCTGAACCCGACACCAGGAACGAGCACGATCAAGGGCAGCCGGCTCTGCGCGGTTGACCACGATCCGATAGATGTGGCCACTCGCTGCATACCGACGTAACGCTGTTCCTTCCTCTCTCGGGGGAGAGGGGATACGCTTGCCGCCCGGGCGCCATCGCGCGGCCCGGTGGCTGCTCGCCCGGCATCAGATGTGAGCCGGCAACGAGCGATGATGGGGAGGAGAATCTGATTTGGCTGGCGTTTCGATGAGCAAGCGAACCCTCGCGCTCGTCGCCGCAGTGGTATTGGCGGCGGTGGCAACCTTCGCATTGACTTCCTATGTTCAGGGAGCTCGCGACAAGGTCGAGGAGAAGGAGAACCCTGTCGATGTCTACGTTGCGAAACAGGACATCCCGCAGGGTGTGAGCGGCGACTCCGTCATCGCGCAAGGGCTCATCACCAAGGAAACCGTTCCCGCCAAGCTTCGCCCGGACGACGCGATCACGTCTTTGGAGTCGCTGAAAGGCCGGGTCGCCGCAGTGACGATCAAGGCGAAGGAAACCATCTTGTTGTCGCGTTTCGTCGCGCCTGGACAGGTGGGCGCGGGGTTGCCTATCCCGCCGAACCGCGTGGCGATGTCGATCGAAGTCGACGTGCCGCCTGGTGTCGCGGGATTCGTTCGCCAGGGGGACCACGTCGGGGTCATCGCCGATGTAGACGTGCCGGCGACAGGCCGTGGCGCGACGACCACCGCGACCGAACAGCGTGCGAAGTTCATCGTCCAGAACGTGGAAGTTCTGGCCGTTGGCCAGCGCGTCGTGACCACCACCGAGCAAGGCCAGACCGCGACGTCGCAGACGACTACCAGTAAGGTCCTCATCACGATCGCGGTTACGCCGGCCGACGCCGAACGTTTGGTGTTCGCAGTCCTCGAGGGAGAGGTCTACTTCACCCTCGTGAACAGAGAGTTCCGCCCAGCGCGAACCACTGGAAGGACGGCCCGCGACGTTCTGCCTCGATAGAGTAGGACAGCGATGATCGTTCTTGCGGACTCCGACCCGCGCTTCCAAGCGCGTGTGAAGGATCACGTCGACCGCCAGGACGATCTCGTTGTCGTGGACGGGATCGCTCAGCTTGAGAAGTCCCTTGCCGATCGGGCGGACCGTATCGACGTCGTGATCTTCGGGCCGAACATCGTCATCGACGAGGCGATGGGCGTCGCACGTCAGATGCAGACCACGACGTCGCACGTCAGCGCCCTGTTGATCTCTAACGCGGTCACGACCGAGATCCTCCAGCAGTCCATGCGCAACGGCGTCCGGGAGGTCCTGCCCGCAGCCTTCACCAGCGCGCAGCTGCGCGAGGCGATCGGGCGTGCGAAGCAGCTCTCCGAGCAGATCCGTGGCGCCGTGAAGCAGACGGCATCGGCC
>JBKJXT010000027.1:0-4786 GCA_046716205.1 Actinomycetota bacterium | reverse complement strand
ACAGAGCGACGAAGGCGCGGCCGAACTTCAAGCTCGAGTCTCAAAACGCCGAGACGGTCACCAAGATCTGCCGGAGGCTCAACGGGATTCCGTTGGCGCTGGAGTTAGCGGCCGCGCGGATCCGCGTCTTGTCGCCCCATCAGATCCTCGAAGGTCTGGCGGACCGTTTCCGTCTGCTCACCGGAAGCACTCGGGCGCTTATGCCCCGTCAGCAGACGCTCCGGGCATCGGTGGACTGGAGCCACGACCTCCTCGATGAGACCGAGAGAAGCGTCTTGCGTCGTCTCGCCGTCTTCTCCGCTCCGTTCGATCTCGACGCAGCCGAGGTGGTTGCATCATCGGAAGCGCTACCGAGTCTCCAGGTCCTCGACGTTCTGACCCAGCTCGTGGACAAGTCGCTGGTCGTCGTCGGCGAGGGAGAGACGACCACGCGGTACTCCATGCTCGAAACCATCAGGGAGTACGCGATGGAGCGCCTCGACGACTCCAGTGAGAAGGAGGAAGTCCGCGGGCGACACCGCGACCATTACCTGGGGTGGATCCGAGCTGCAGATGACTTCCTCACTTCCGAGTGGATCGACCCGGACGCAGATCTGGCGGACATCCTTCATGTCTCGCAGTGGGAGAACGCCGAGTCCGCCCTCGAGTGGACCCTGGACAAGGGTGACGGCGCCACGGCGTTTCAGTTCCTTGCCTCGGGACTCATCGGTGCCCACTGGGCCAGCAGAGATTGGGGGCGCCACTTCGAACGTGCCGTCGCGACGTCCCCCGAACCTTCCATAGGCAAAGCTCGAGCCTACGGGGCTGCCGGTCTGTTGAGCATCATGGCGGGTCGGAGCGATTGGGTCTCTCACGCGTTCGAGGGCCTGGAGATGCTGAGGTCGTTCCCAGAGGAGGAAAGCGGCAAGTATCTTCCCGCAGCTCTCTACTGCGCGGGGGAGGTCGCCATCTATACCGATCGGCCCAAAGCACGGCCGCTCTTGGAGGAGGCCGTCGAAGCCGCCGTCAAGTACGGCGATACCTATTGGCGCATCCAAAACGAGTTGGTGCTGGGATTCCTCACTGGGATGGAGGGCGAGGTCGACGAGGGACTGGCACAGTTGCGCGCCGTGGTTGACGGGGCGCGCCGCAGCAGGAACATGCACGTTTTGAGCTATGCACTCTTCTCGACCGGGCTCAACTATTACTTGGCAGGCAGGACTGAGGAAGCGCTTCCCTACTACGAAGAAGCGATCCCACTGCTGAGACGGTACCGCCCAGAGAAGCTGTGGCTGCAGTGGGCTCTGGATCACATCAGTGGCATCCTCATCGAGCTCGACCGCGCGGGTGAGGCTCGCCACTATCTCGAGGAGGCGCTGGAGCTTTCGAGAGACTACGACCTCGAAGACTCGTCCATCCTGCTAAGCCTCGCCCGCGTGGAGGAGATGGAAGGCTCGATCGATCAGTCCAGGGCTCGGTTCTCAGAGGTGGCGGAAGGAACCACGGCTGACCCTTCGACCCACTCGCAGGCGCTTGCGGGGCTGGGCCACCTCGAGTCGCGTCAGGGCGAGGCCGAACAAGCCGAAGGCCTCTTCAGAAGGGCTCTGTCAGAGGCCAGAGAGATCAAGCCCCAGATGAGCCTGACTGGAAGGGTCCAGCCTGAGCCGATCCTGGCTCCTCTCCTCGGCTTCGTCGATCTCGCGATCCCAACCAACCCGGCACGCGCCGCAAGGCTCTGGGGGTTCTCCGAAGCCTGGATCGAGAAGAACGAGATACGGCTCGGTCGTCAACGGCAACGGCTCGTTCTCGAACACCTGGACACGTTGAAGGACACGCTCGGTTCGCACCGACTCGATGCTGAACTCATTGGCGGTCGGGCGTTGGGCATGGAAGACGCGGTCTCCTACGCCTTGGGTGAGGCCGCCTCACCTATATGCCGTGCCCTTCTCGTTTCAGATCAGGTTGAGGAATCACTTCGCCGTGGTGCCGGTGTCGATGAACCTGTCACGGATGATGTGATCGAAGCTCTGGAAACGTCGGAGCTTTCCGTTCCGCACGCGATCTTGACGATGGGGCGGGCGATCAACCTCGCGAGTGACGACCCAGTCAACGCGGAGCTGCTCGGGCACTCGATCTTAGAAACACTGGTTTCTCTCGATGACTCGGCCCTATCGGCAGCCGCCCTCCATCTGTTGGCCGAGATCGCATCGAGGCAAGAGAGCTACGAAGAGGCGACGCGGTTGTTGGGCGCGGCACTCGCTCTCCGGGAGTCACCCGAGGTTGATCCGGCAACGTGGATCGAAGCCGCGAGCGATGCGATGGGGGCCGAAGCATTCGAGTCGGCCCTCGAGGAAGGGAAGCGGATGTCAGCCCGGGAGGCAGCCGGATACGCTGCTAGAGGGCGCGGAAAGCGAAGTCGCCCAACTGCCGGATGGCAGAGTCTCACGCCAACTGAATCCCGCGTCGCGGAATTTGCTGCCGAGGGCCTCACGAATCCCCAGATCGCGGAACGATTGTTCGTATCGAGGCGGACAGTGCAGACGCACCTCTACAACATCTTCACCAAGCTGGGCGTTCAGAACCGGACTGAGTTGGCGACCCAAGTGGTTGAGAGGAGAGCCAAAGCCTAGACGCGAACGTGGCAGTACGCACGAGTTTAGGCATTCTCGCGAGCGTAAGGCGAGGACTTCGACCGCCGCAATGACTAGTTGTGCTTAGTCTGGGATTGAAGGAGGAGCCGTAACCGCAGCTAGTCGGAGGTTCTCTTTAGCGAGCGTTACCACCACAAACTACACATGTGGGATCCGAACAAGAATAGGCCTCTGGCTAGCAGTTTTGGGCGATCACTGTTCAGCTTTCATCCACCGGTGGATGACCAGACGTTCGGTTCCGATGTGCTGACCTGCACGGTCGCTGTTTCGAGTCCGCTCACCTGTCTTTCCCGTTCGAGCTGTCGCGCGCCGTTACCAAGAGCGCTCGCGCGAGCAGCCGCCGCTAGACCGGGCACAGATTGACCGTGCTGAACCCGTGTCCCGGTAGGGGACTCGCGACGGCAGCGATACCTTCCATCACCGCCCAAGGGATCACGCCGCCGGGGTTCGGCGTAACTGTGAACCCGCCCCCCTGCCCAGGTGTTGGCGTGTTCAGCGCCACTCTGTTCCATGAGGCGGTGTATGGCTGTGGGTTGATGTCTACGCCAAGACACTCAAGCACGGTTGTCCAGCGCGCGCGGTTGTTAGTCCCCACGTGGAACAGAACGTTAACGGGAACGGGTATCGACACATTGATGGGCGGGATGACATCCACCGAGGCGCCGAAGAAGTAGCCCTTGATCGCGAGATTCGCTTTGACGGTCCCTTCGATGGAGTTCCAGCCAAACTCGAACGTCCCGAATCCTCCCCTGATGCTGGTCGTCACTCCGGGGCGGATGAACATGTTGTTGATGTCTGTGATCTTGAGCATCAGATCTTTGATCTCGAATGGCTGGACGCCGGCGCCAGCATTTATCTGAAGGCGTACGGCGTCTGAACATGCCGGACTGCTTACCGGAACGCAATACGCTGCTGCGGCGGTTTGCGTGATCTGCGCCCACGTGTGGATCTCGAATCTCTTCGTAGCCGGTACGGAACGGATGTGAAGCTCACCGTTCTCCCACGTTCCGCTCAGCGATTGACCTAGATCTTCCACGCCGAGGTTCAACGTCGCTTTGACGTCGCCGCCGAACAGTGATGCATCGACGAACGCGGCAAGGTCCAGCGTGCTGGCGTTCGCCCTGTAACTGAACTGGGTCAAGGTTGACTCGACTCCACCAGAGGTCGAAGTCACCTGGCCAAGAGTGAGTTCTAAGCTCGTCGGGATCTGAGATAGCGTCACGCCGGCGCCAAGGATGATGTCACTCGTGTGCCTGAACGACGCTTGGATCTGCGCGATCTGGTCATAGCCCGTGTCAACGACGATCCTGGAATGGGTCTTCCCCACGTTGACCTTGATCCTGACCGGATACAACAGGTCGGCCCTTGGGATGTTCGTGATGACGAGACGACCAACGTTCGTTCCCAAGACGACATCGCCGGTGAATGACCCCATCGAGTGGGTAGCTCGATACTCCGCAAGCACGTTCTTGCTGCCGTCGGGCAGAGTGCTAACGGAGATTGGACCGATCGCGAAGGATTGGTGGTTTGGGATCCCTTCCTGGATCGCCCTAACCTGCACCGGTGTCGCCACGACATGATTCAGTACCACATCAAGTGTCAGGTCATCGGTGGTCGCGGTCTGGGGCGGGTTGAAGTCACTGATATAGATCGTCGGACCGTCGGCTGCGTTGGGGATCACCGATAGCGCCTTCGGAGCCCCATACAAAAGCATGCCAGCCCTCATCCCTGTTCCACAGTTGCGACCTCGGAAGTCGCACCCTGCCCCATCGCGCATGGAGAATCCGAGAACGTCCGGCGGCTCCGGGGTGTTTCCGAGGGCGTTATCGTTTCCAGCAGCCGCATACGCCCGTACGTTTACATTGCTATCCGCCGAGTACGTGATGGTGTCGTTGCCGACAACGACCTCGAAGTGCGTAGGCAATGGATCGATGCTCACGTTCAGGTCCACCGAGGTTCCACTGAGGAGGTCCCCATTATCGATGTGGGCGGTAGCGGAGAACGGCTGTGCGCCACCCATCTTCGCTTCGACGGTGCGGCTCGATGGGCTGGCCTTGATCAACTCGATCGCGCTCATCCTGAATGACGCGTCGAAGAGTGATCCTGACCCGAACACCGAGACGTGATTCCCGGGAAGGATCGTCGCTGTACCGTGG
>JBKJXT010000026.1:0-7616 GCA_046716205.1 Actinomycetota bacterium | reverse complement strand
GCCCATGCCTTTGCCGATCTCGGGCAAACGCTTGGCGCCGAACAGCAGGAGCGCGATCAGCAGGACGATGATGATCTCGGGCGGACCGATGCCTATCCCAACGAGTGCCACGTGGGTCACCTTTCCGGGGCGTGCGAGGTGCGCGCCCGTCAGGGTTGGATATTACACCCCGGGCCGTCGGACTCCTTCAGCGGCTGGGTGAACGTTTGCGACCAAGCTTGGAAACCCGCTCGGAGGCGGTCTGGGATCCGACGCGGATCTCGATGGCGGCGTCCTGGAGACGGTCGTTGGCGCGCTTGAGCGCCACGGTAAGGGTCCTCGCCTGCTTGACGAGGTCGAAGACGTAGCGAACGACCACACCGGCTCCGAGCAGGAGCAGCAGCGAGAGGCCGATCGAGATGAAGGGAGAGAGGCCGATCACAGGCACGCGGGCATATTACCCGCGAGGGCTCAGGAGGCCGTCGAGACCCTGATGAGACTGTCGAACCAGTCCGGCTGCTCGAGCATGAGGTGGAAATCGAGCAGGTCGTCGAAGGTGAACTTCGGACCGCCGTGGTTCTCGCGAACCTCTTCGGGGAGCTCCCAGACCGTGGCCGAAACCCCGCCGGAGATCAGCAGCTGCACGACGCGATCGTCGGCCGGCTTCTGAACCTCGTCGGAGCACAGCGGGCACACGAACTGGTAGAACGACGCGGGAGCGTGGGTGCAGACGCGGAGCTCGATGTCGTCGGGCGTAAGCTCGACTTCACCGCAAGTGGGGCACGTTGCCCGGATGGTTGTCACGTCTGCCTCCGTTGGATTCGCTTGCCACGACGACTTGCGTTTCTAGCCCGAGTATCGGCACCCCGGGATTCCCCTTTAGCGCTTCCCTCGGGAACTGCCCGAGTCATCTATAGGAACGACGCCCACGGCTCAGGGTTCCACTTGTGCGCCCTGTCGCTAAGCCCACGAATGGGGCGCGGCGGCTCGCCTGGACACAACACTCCGACGGGGCACTCCGGCCCCAAGGCCCCTGAAACGGGCACGATCGCGCCCGTTCTGTCCTAAGAACCGTGCAACTTGCCTACGCCGCGGCCTCAATGCGCGCCGTCAAACGCCGATACATAGCGCGGGAGGATCGCGTTTGATCGATCGCAATGACATCTCGCGCGCCGAATGGCAGCTCTGGGCAGTCACCTTCGCGCTGCTCGCCGTCCTGGCCGGCGCTCTGATCTACATCGTCGCCGGCTCCGGGAGCCCAGACATCGCCGGCATCCCTTCGCGGACGCTGCTCGAGGTCGCCCTCGGCGCGCTGGTCGCGGCCTTCACCCTGTACGCGATCGACCGGGAGCGAGGCCTCAAGCGTCTGGGCGATGACCTGGTCGCCGAGCAGCTCTCCCACGAACGTCTCTCCGCACGAGTGGCGTCGCTGGCCGAGCTGAACCGCGAGCGGGACACCAGCACCGCGCTGCTGGAGGCGTCGGCGGACGGGATCGCCGTCGTCGACACGTCGATGACGATCGTCCGTTTCAACGCCGCCATGGAGGCCATGACTGGGGTCACGCTCGCCGATGCGCTGGGCGCGGGCGCGCTGCAGACCCTAGATCTCTCTGATCCGATGGGGGCGCCCCTGGTCGGGCTCGCACATCCGCTGACCGCCGTGCTCGGCGACGGCGTGGCCCGGGTATGGAGCGAGATGCAGATCACCAGAGCCGACGGCTCGCCGTACTGGGTCAGTGCGACCTTCAGCCCGATCCTCGATGACAACCAGCCCGTCCTCGTACTCATCGCGCTGCGCGACATCTCCTCCCAGAAGGAGTCCGAGATGATGCAGCGCGATTTCGTCTCGATGGCCGCTCACGAGCTGCGCTCGCCCCTGACGGCGATCAAGGGGTTCACCCGGACCCTCATGACGAAGTTCGAGCGCCTGCCCGAAGAGCGACGCGCCCACTACCTCGCGGTGGTCAACGAGCAGTCCAACCGCCTCGCGCGCCTGGTGGACGACCTGATGCACGTCTCTCGGATCGACGCCCGCAGTGTGCGCCTCGACCCGGAGGTCCTCGACGTCGCGATAGTGATCCGCAGCCTCGCCGACCAGTTCCGGTCGAAGTGGACCGATCGTGAGATACAGATCGACGTCGATGCACTCGCGCCGCCCGCGCTGGCGGACTCGCACATGCTCGAAGAGATCCTGATCAACCTGATCGACAACGCGGTCAAGTACTCCGCGCCCGGCGAGCCGGTGGTCGTCGAGGTGCGGGAGTGCCTGGACGGCGTCGAGGTGTCGATCCGCGATCGGGGCGACGGGATCCCGCCGCACGATCTCGACAAGCTGTTCGGCAAGTTCCAGCGGCTCGCGGCGAAAGCCTCCGACGTGCCCGGGACCGGCCTTGGCCTCTACATCGTCAAGGGACTCATCGAGGCCCACGGCGGCCGCATCTGGGTCGACAGCGTGATCGGCAAGGGTTCGACGTTCAGCTTCACGCTTCCGGCTGCGCTCGATCCCGTCCGCCTCGCCGAGACGGAGGTGGCCGGCTGATGCGCCTGGTGCGCAGGGGCACCTCCGAGCCTGATCACTCCGACGAGCTCGAAGCGCTGTTCGTCGCGGCGCGTGCGGCCACCGAGCACACCCACGAGGTCGCGCTCGACCGGATCCTCGACGCCGCGATCGGACTCGTCGGCGCCGACGAGGGATCGATCCAGCTCCTCGATCAGACCTCCATGACGCTCAGCGTCGCCGCCGCGCGCGGTTTGAGCTCGGTCGCGATGCAGCACGTGGTGCCCGTCGGCACCGGCATATCCGGTTCCGTGGTGGTGTCCGGTCAGCCGTTGCTGCTTGCCTCGGCGGTCGACGTGGACCGCTTCATCGGTTTCACCCCGAAGGACCGGCCGATCTACGGCGCGCTGTGCGTGCCGCTGCGGGCCGGCTCTGAGATCATCGGCGTGCTGAGCGTGAACATGATGCGCCCAACCCGGCCGTTCACCGACCGCGACCTCACCCTGGTCAGCCTCTTCGCCGAGAACGCCGCCATCTCGATCGTGAACGGTCGCCTGCTCGCCGACGCGCAGCGTCACGCGCGCGAGTTGGAACTGCTGCGCGGCGCGATGGTGCGGCTGTCGACGACCCTCGACCTGTCCACCGTGAGCGAGGCGATCCTTCGTGAAGGCCTGACGATCGCCGGCAGCGATACCGGCTTCGTGTTCGTCGCGACCGACCCCGCGCGCCCACTGGAGCTCGCTCGCTTCTCCGGCCTGTCGAAGGAGCGACTTCGCTCGTTGCTGAGCGGTCCCGGGATGCGCGCCATGGCTGCCGGCACCGATCTGCGGATCATCGACGACCCGGCCGGCGATCCATCGGTCGCGGCGATCGCGCACGACCTGAACGGCCGCGCCCTCGCGTTGCTTCCGTTGCGCACCGCGGAAGGGACAGCGACGGGGCTGCTGGGCGTCGCCGTCGAACAGGATTCCGCCCCGGAGAGCAAACGGCTGTTATGGACCTATGCGGTGCAGGCCGGCCTCGCGCTCTCCAACGCGATGATGTACGAGACGGTGATGCATCGCGAGCGCGAGCTCGACGCGATCGTCTCCACGCTTGACCTGCCCATCATCCTCATCGACGAGAACCACTGCTACCGCTCGATCAACCCGGCGGCCGCCACGATCTTCGGGCTGATCCCCGATTTCGAGCTCGGACGTCCGGTGCGCGGGACCCTCGGCTACGAGCTCGAGGAGATCGCGCTGGACATGGAAGACGACGTTTCGATGGAGGCCGTCGTGCGCGTCGGCAACGCCGACCGCACCTACCGCGTGATCGCCGCGAGCTCCTCGCGCGGACGCGGCGGACGGATCCTGGTGCTCGTCGATCTGTCGAACCAACACGAGCTCGAGAAGCGAAAGTCCGACTTCCTCGCCGTCATCGGCCACGAGCTGCGCACACCGCTGACGAGCATCAAGGGCTACGCCGCGACGCTTGCCAACCACAAGCGCGTCCTGCCGCCGGAGGTTCAGCAGCAGGCGATCAAGTCGATCGTCGCGCAGTCGGGCCGGCTCGAGCGGCTGATCGAGGATCTGCTCTACGTCTCGCGGGCCGAGAACCACCGGCCGCCGCTGCATCTCGCGTGGGACGACGTCGTCGCCATCGCGGTCGAGACCGTGCGCTCGGCGACCGAGCAGGCGCCCGATCGCGTGATCAAGGTAGACGCGCCGCCGGAGCTGCCGATCCTCACCGATCGCGTGAAGGTGGAGCAAGCGCTGTCCCATCTGCTGGACAACGCGCTCAAGTACTCCGACACCGACCCGGTGGAGCTGCGGATCACCAGCGACGATCGCTCGGTGTCGATCGCCATCGTCGACCACGGCAAAGGCATCTACTCCGGCGACCAGCAGCAGATCTTCGAACCGTTCACCCAGCTGGACTCGTCCTCGACACGGCGCCACGGCGGCACCGGGCTGGGGCTGTACGTGACACGCATGCTCGTCGACAGCCTCGGCGGGCGGGTCGAGCTGGACTCCGTTCCCGGCCAGGGCTCGACGTTCACCTTGGTCCTGCCTCTGAAGTCGGTCGACCTCTACGCGTAGAGCGCCAGGGCTCGCTGTGCCGCAGCTCGAACCTCATCCGCGACGCTCTGCGGCGCGACGACCTCGGCTGAGGGACCGGCCGACAACACCAGGCGTACCAACCACGCGGTGTGCGAGGTTCGTAGGCGCAGCTCGATCCGATCGCCGCTCTCCTTGACGGACTCCGCCGGGATCGCCTCGCGCATCCACGCTGCATCCGGTCCGAGCGACAGAACGACCTGGATGTCCCGCGGCGAAGGCGTGAACACGGGACCGTCGGCGTAACGAGAGGCATCGAAGGCTTCGGGCGGTACGAACGACTCTCCCGTCACCGTGAGCTCGCGGATGCGGTCGGCACGGAACGTCCGCTCCTCCCCCACCTCCGGGTCGTTCGCGACGACGTACCAGTAGCCGTTCGCGCTGAACAGCACGAGCGGTTCGATCGTACGCTGGGTCAGCTCGTCGTGGCTGTGCGCGTAATAGGTGATGCGAAGGCGCTCATGCTCGGCGACGGCGTGGCGGAGCTCGGCGAGCACGTCGCCACCGGGCGCGCCCAGCTCGACCGCCACCCGCTGTGCCATCTGCATCGCGCCGTCGGCCTCGCCCGGCGATACCGCAGCGGCGAGCTTGTCTAATGCCGATCGCAGCGACGGGCCTTCTTCGATCGAGCCCACGTTGCTGAGCGCCCGGCCGGTTACCAACAGCGCGAGCGCCTCGGCGCGCGTCAGCCGCGGCGGGCGTTTGAGGTAATCCACCATGCTGATCTGCACGCGTCCATCCTCGATGAGGGCCTCGATCAGATCGCCCGGTCCGAAGGGCGGCAGGCCACACATGAGCACGACGTCCATGTCCGCGGCGAGCTCCTCGGCGCTCATCCCGAAGCGCTCGCAAACATCCTCGACCCGCGCGCCGGGGTTGGCGATCACCCACGGCACGAGCACCAGGATCCTGCGCAGTCGATCTGTCGTTCGCTCGACGGGCACGCCTAGGCCTCCACCAAGGCGCGCAGACGATCGAGCACGGCCTCGCGCAGCTCCGGCGGGCCGATGACGACGGCACGGTCGGCGAAGCCGGTGATCCAGCCGGCGAACGACGCCGTGTCCGACGCCGGTAGCGACACCTCGACCCATCCGTCATCACGCGTCGAGAGCTCTTGCGCGCCCGTGTGGCGCTGCACCCACCACGCAACGTCGGGGTGGAACGCGACCTGCGCCTCCATCGAGGTCTCCCCTTCCCAGGGTCCGCGGCTCACCTCCAGCGGCGCGGGTGGCGGCGCTTCGAAGTCGGGCGTCGGGCCGTCGGCGATCGCGATGCGTCCAACCACGCGCGTCAGCTTGAACGTCAGCACCGCATCGCGCGAGGTGTCGTAGCCGCGCAAGTACCAGGAGCCGCGGCAGTACAGACCGTGCGGTTGCACGCTGCGCTCGATCGGGGCGCCGCCGCCGCCGGTCCGGTAGACGAAGCGGACGGTCTTGCGTCGCTCGATCGCATCCATCAAGCGGGTCACCTCGCGGTGCTCCCCCACCTTGGGCATCATCCAGCCGCTGGGGCCGGGGTCGGAAACTCCCGACCCGATCGACAGCTTGAGCAATCCGAACGACCCTTCTTGCCCCCAGACCTGCGCCGCCAGCGACAACGCCGCCATCTCGTCGGCCGTCAGCCCGGGATCGGCGAGCAACGCTTCACGTTTGGAGATCCGGTAGCCGGGCTCGCCGGTGATCGGCTCGTCGTGCTCGACGGTGAACCCGAGTTCGCGGACGTCGTTCTTGTCACGCTCGAACATGCGGTGGAACGTGTCCGGCGTCTGGCCTCCGTAGGCGTCGGGGATCTTCTCTCGGATCTCTTCTGCGCTCAGGGCACGAGGCGTATCCAGCAGCAGCGCGATCAGGTTGAACAGACGCTCGATCTTGGCGATGGCCATCACCGCGGAGTCTAACGCCGGGCCGGGAGGGCACCCGGGTAGGCTCCCCATCCGATGATCGTGAGACGGGTCGGCACGGTCCTGGACGCGCGCGAAGAGCACGCCGGGCTCGTCTGCGTGCGCGTAGAGATCGACGGGAGCGCCGCGGACGCGGTCGCCTACCCAGACCTCGTCGGGGATGTGGTTGCGGGCGACGAGGTGTTGCTGAACACCACGGCGGTCGAGCTCGGCCTCGGCACCGGTGGCGTGCACGTCGTCATCGCCGTGGTGTCCCGACGGCCGCAGGCTCAGGCGGCGAGCGGCCATGCGATGAAGCTCCGCTACACCCCGGTGCAGTCCGCGGTCGACGCGGTCGAGGATGTTTACCGCGAAGCGATCGACGGTCTCGAGAGCCTCGACGGTATGCCGGTGGTGATCGCGGGGCTGCATTCGGCGTTGACGCCCTCGGCGATCGGCGCGCGCAGCATGGCGCGCGACGCCCGCATCGCATACGTGATGACCGACGGCGCCGCGCTCCACATCGGATTCAGCACGACGGTGCCGGCGCTTCGGCGCGCCGGGCTGCTCGACGCCACGATCACCGCGGGGCAGGCCACCGGCGGCGAGCACGAGGCCGTGACCCTCTACGGCGCGCTCGCGGCGGCCAAGGCGGTGGTGGGTGCGGATATCACGATCGTCGCGATGGGTCCCGGCAATCTCGGCAGCGGCACGCGGTGGGGCGCGGCGTCGCTGGAGACCGGCGAGATCCTCAACGCGGTCTCTGCCATGGGCGGACGCCCGGTCGTGGCACCGCGGATCTCGTTCGCGGATGGGAGGGAGCGCCATCGCGGCGTGTCGCACCACACGATCACCGCGCTCGAGCGGATCGCGCTTGCGTCTGCAGACGTCGCCGTGCCGGCGATGGAGGCATCGCGCGCCGCGCTCGTCGCCGAGCAGATGCGCGCCGCAGCCTCACGTCACGCCGTGATGGTGGTGGATGTCGCCTCGGTCGAGGATGCACTGATGCACAGCCCGGTGCCGTTGCGGTCGATGGGGCGTTCCTTCAACGAGGACCCCGACTACTTCCGAGCTGCCGCCGCGGCCGGCGTTCGGGCGGCGCAGCTGATCGAGTAGGGGTGGGGGTAGACCCCGCTCTCTCACACCACCGGACATGCGGGTC
>JBKJXT010000025.1:0-20940 GCA_046716205.1 Actinomycetota bacterium | reverse complement strand
CTCCGGATCGACTGACCGCTCTCGAACGAGAACCCCATCCCGCGCCAGCCGTGTTCGTCGCCGGTGAGGAAGCGCTTGATGAACCGGAAGTACTGGATGTGCAACGGCTTGTCTATCCCGAGCCGTTCCCTGGTCTGCTGGATCTGCTCGGGCGTCGCGATCCTGCCGGAGAACGAGAGCGCCGGATCCTGCGGCGGCATCACGTAAAAGATGACGTAGGAGATGACGGTGATGACGAACAGGACCAAGACCATCCACAACGTCCTTCGGATGATGTAGCCCGTCATCGCCTCATCGATCCTTTGTGCATGTGCGGGTCAGAGCCGCCGATCAACGGCAGCTCTGACCCGCACGGTCTCGCTGTCTACCCTGAAACCTGCTTCGATGGATCGATACCGACGTGCGCCAGGGACAGGTCATTCCCGAAGGGGTCGAAGTCGTAGCCCGTCACTGCCGCGGAAACGATGTTCGTCTTCTTGGACCACCGGTACGGGACCCAGGGGACGATATCGTTCATCAATTTCTTGTCGAGCTCGATCCAGCAGTTGAGGCGCTCCTCACCGAACGGCAACACAGAGCACCGGTCGTAGTCGGCGTCGATACTTGGGACGCCGCCCTCCGGCCAGTTGGCGCCAAGCTTGTTCGCCTGTGCCTCAGTGATGCCGAGCAGCGCGGTGTTGTAGGTCTGCTCGCCGATCGCGCGGCTGACCGTGATCTGCTCGAGGAAGATGCCTGGATCCTGCCAGTCAGGACCCCAGCCGCCTCCCGCGCCGAGCACGGTCCGCGACGACACTTTGCCGGCGACGCCGTAGAAGCCGGGGCCGGCGGAGTAGCGCACGGTGATGCCGATGCCCTTCAGCGCTGCGGCGATGACCGGCTCATACGCAGGGAACGGATCGGTGCTGCGATTGATGACGACGATCTCTTTACCCTTGGCACCGCAGACGGTCCTCGACTGTCCCTTGACCTCGCTCTGGTCGTCGCAGAGACCGTCCTGGTTGGTGTCGTACTTGGACAGCTTCATCTCCGCCTTGGCCTTCTCAAGGTCACCGGCATGGTTGGGGCCGTAGGGATCGAATTCGCCGACACCGAGCTTGCCGCCCAACAGACCCGGCGGGATGATGTGCTCGGCTGGGTCCCCCGTCTGCGGTCCGCCGCGGAGACGACGCAGGGAGTCCTTGTCCAAGGCGAAGTTGAACGCCTTCCGAACGTGAACGTCGTCGAAGGGAGGCTCCGTCATCGTCATCGAGATGTACCAGGTCGCGTTGTCGGGGGTCGAATGCATCAGCGGCGCGAGGCTCGGCGTCGTCTCGTACTTCTGGATCGTCTTGCCTGTGTCGCCACCTTGCGCGCACCAATCGCTCTTATTGAGCTCGACCCGAGCAGCGCAGTCGTCTTCGTTGGTGTTCAGGCTCATCTCGAACCGCTCGGGCAGCGCAGAGCGCATGTCCTTGCTGTCGGTCGCGGGGTCGTAGTCCGGGTTGCGCACGAGGTTCAAGAACTTGCTGAAGTTGAACCCGCTCGGCTTGCTCGCCGTGAAGTTGGCGCAGCTGGACGGATCGAGCTTGTCGATGCCTTCGATCATGTACGGGCCGGTGGAGATGACGTACTGGCCGTACTCGAGCGGTTTGGTGAAGCACTTGCCGATCTCGGGCGGGATGGGCGCCGTCGCGGGCGTTGACATCCGGAAGTCCCAGTCATAGGAAGGCTTCACGAACTTCAGGACGAGCGTGTAGTCGTCCGGCGTCTCGATCCCCTTCACGGGGGTGTACTCGCCTTTGGTCAAACCGTGGAGCCCGTCGATGAAATCGGTGTAGTAGGACGGGTAGCCACCGGTGTCGAGGTCACTCGTCGCGATGCGGGAGAGAGCGTAGGCGTAGTCCTGCGCCTTGATCTCTCGGCTGATCGGCGGTCCGAACTTGATGCCTCTCTTGAGTTTGTAGGTGACCTGTTTCCGGTCGGCGCTGTATTCGCCGGGGCCGGTCGCGGCGTCTGGGATGACCTTGTCTCCACCCTCTTGCCGGTGGTTGTAGCCCATGAGGGGGCGCACCATCAGAGCTTCGAGGATGATCCAGTTCGTCGAGAGGTACTCGAAGGAGGGGTCGAGGCCGTTCCCGGAGAGGCTCCAGGGCAGCTCGACCGCCTGCATCCGGAAGGTTCCCCCGGCTTTCTGCGTGGCGGTCGGCGGTGGATCCTTGCTATCTGAACTGCACGCAGCGGCGAGCAGCGTCATGATCGAGAGAACCGCCACAAGGCGTGTGATCGAGTGTTTCATGGGCACTTTCCTCCTCTCGAATGCCGCCGTCGGCAGCGATTCGGTCGTGTTCGGTCCCCCTGCTCTGCGAGTTCCTACACCCTACGCGTCACCTCCCCGGATCTAGCGCATCACGGAGCCCATCCCCGAAGAGGTTGAACGCCAGGGTCGTTAGGAACAGCACGGTCCCCGGGAAGATCATCAGCCACCACGCATTCTCGTACAGTCCAGATCCGTCCGCGATCAGACGCCCCAGAGACGGCGTCGTTTGCGGAAGTCCTACCCCGAGATAGGAAAGGTAAGCCTCGAACAGGATGTTGGAGGGGATGATGAGCGTCGAGAAGATGATGATCGGCGCGACGAGGTTCGGCATAACCTCACGGAACATGATCCGCCGGGTGCTCGCGCCGAGCGATCTGCTCGCCTCGACGAAATCGCGCTCCCGTATCGAGAGCGTCTCGCCGCGGATGATGCGGGCGATGTAGGTCCAGCTGAACAGAGCGATGATGAACACGATCAAGCCGAGCCCAGGTTTGATCAGTCCGCCCAAGCATCCTCGGTTGGAGACGCTGCAGGCTGTCGCGATGCCCAACGCGAACAGCAGAAGAGGAAGAGCCAGGACGATATCGATCACGCGCGAGATGGCGATATCGACCGCTCCGCCCACGAATCCCGCGATGAGACCCAGCGTCACACCGATCGTCATCGCGAGGCCGGTCGCTCCGATCGCGACGATCAGCGATGTGCGCAGACCGTAGAGCGTCCGCACGAAGACGTCGCGTCCGTTGACATCGGCTCCGAACCAGAACGCTGCGTTCGGACCCTTCGGGAGGCCGTACTCGTTGGTCATGTCGCGCTGGAACAGGTCGTTCGGCCCGTGGTGGATGATCTTGTCCGCGATGATCGGGGCGACGAGGGCAAGCACGATCAGCAAGAGGATGAAGCTCGCGCCTGCTACGGCGGCTTTGTCCTGCCGGAAGCGGTACCAGAAGATCTCCCAGGGGCTGCGCCCCTTGACCGCAGCTCCCGCCGCGACCTCGATGGTTGAACCGCCGAGAAGGGTGGGGTCAGCGGTTGCCAAACCGTTCCCTCGCGGCGGGCTCAGGATGGATCGGACGCAGCAACACCATCAGCCATCCTATGCCCACCCAGAAACTGGCGCAAACGTTTGCGCAGGTCAGAGGCATGTCGGGGCCGAAACACACACAACGGACATCTGGGGTGTCAGCCCCTCGCCAACTCCATCAGCCGCGGCATGATCTCGATGCCCTGGATCAGGCCGATCTCCCCCCGGCGCGCGGCACGCTCGCCGAAGGTCTGCACGGCGTCGCCACTCACGCCGGGACCCGCCACGATCAGCGGGACCGGGTCGTCGGTGTGCGCCTTGCGCGCGCAGCTCGTCGAGTGGTCGGCGGTGACCGCGACGATCACGTCGCCGCGCAGCTCCGGCAGCAAGCGTCCGAAGAAGAACTCGTCGATCGCCTGGATGTTCTCGAGCTTGTCCTCGTACCGGCCATCGTGTGCGGGGATGTCGGGACCCTTGATGTGGATGTACAGGCCGTCGTACTCCTCGATCGCCTGCAACGCGGTCTCGGCCCACGTGTTGTACTGCTTGGCCCACGAGTCGGTCATCATCGGCACCTCGATCTGGCCCATGCCCAGCACCAGCGAGATCCCGCGCTCCACTGGCATCTCGACGAAGCAACCCCAGCGCGCCCCGAACTCCTGCTGGAACGACGGCGGCTTGGGGAGATGGTCTCCGGCGTCGCGCGTGAGGATCTGGTTGCCGGGCATGCTGCCGACGCGGCTGCGCTTCGCGTTCACCTCGCTGCGCTCGAGCACCTCGAAGCACTGCCGCAGGTACTCGTTGGTGAGCGCGGCGGCCGCCTGCGCGCGTTCGTCGCCTTCGCTGCCGGGGAGCGGTTCGCAGACCTGCACGAAGTCTTCGAAGACCGGCTTCGCGACACCGAGTACCCCCACACGTTCGTAAGCAGGGTCGGTGTTGGTGACCTCGGCGCTCAACGGCAGCGTGTCGCGGCGGATCAACAACACGCCGCGATGCTCGACGGTCGCGACGAGTTCCGCGCTCGCGTTCGGGAGCTTGATGTGTTCGTTCGCTTCCGCTGCGAGCTGTTTGGATTCCGCACTGGATAGGTTGCGCCCGACGCGACGGTCCACGATCGTGCGGCCGTCCTCGCCCACGGTCGCGAAGTTGATGCGATACACCAGGTCGCCGTCGTGGATGTCCATACCGGCGCCGAGCCCCTCCATCGGACCGCGCCCGGCGTGATGCACGCGCGGGTCGTAGCCGAGGATCGCGAACACCGCGATGTCGGATTCCGGCGCGATGCCGACGCCGACGGTGTAGACGATCCCGTTGCGCCCGCGCGCCGCGAGCGCGTCGAGGTTGGGAGTGCGTGCCGCCTCCAGCGGCGTCTTGTCGCCCAGCTGCGGCAGCGGGTCATCGCCGAGTCCGTCGAGCACGACGTAGATGATCTTCTTCATCATTACTCCCTGTATCGCACGATGAGCGCGAAGTCTTCGGCGTCAAGCGACGCGCCGCCCACCAGCGCGCCGTCCACGTGCTCCTCCGCCATGATGTCCTTCGCGTTGCCGGCCTTCACGCTGCCGCCGTACTGGATGCGCGTCTTTTCAGCCTCGGCACCGATCTCACCCAAGGTCTTGCGGATAAGCCCGCATACGAGGTTCGCGTCGGATGGTTGTGCGGTGCGGCCGGTGCCGATCGCCCAGATCGGTTCGTAGGCGATGACGACCTGCACGAGCTGCTCGGCGCTGAGCCCCGCGAGCGAGCCGCGCACCTGGGCGGTGACGACCGCCTCGGTCTGGTCGGCCTCGCGTTGCTCGAGCGTCTCGCCGACGCACACGATCGGCGTCATGCCGGCGTTGAAGATCGCCTTAGCTTTCTTGTTCACGATCTCGTCGGTCTCGCCGAAGAACTGACGACGCTCGGAGTGTCCCGCGATGACGTAGGAGCACTTGAGGCGCGCGAGCATCCCCGCGCTGATCTCGCCGGTGAACGCGCCTTCGGTTTCCCAGTGACAGTTCTGCGCGCCGAGCACGATCCGGGAGTTGTCGGCCTCGATCAGCGTCTGCACTGCGCGCAGCGCCGTGAACGGTGGACAGACGACGGCCTCAACCGCTTCGTGGTCCTCAGGGCGCAGCAAGTAGTGGATCTTCTGAACCAGGCCGATCGCCTCGAGGTGGTTCCGGTGCATCTTCCAGTTCCCTGCGATGATCGGTTTGCGCGCCACGTTCCCCCCTCGTCCTGTCACAACTGTAGCGGGGTGAGCCCGGGGAGCTGTTTGCCCTCCAGCAGCTCCAGCATCGCTCCCCCGCCGGTGCTGGCGTGGTCAACCTCGGCGGTGTAGCCGAACTCCTCCAGCGCCGCGATCGAGTCGCCGCCGCCGACGACGCTGTAGGCATCGCCCTTCGCCACCGCGGCCGCGACGGCGCGGGTGCCGGCGGCGAACGCATCGATCTCGAAGACGCCCATCGGTCCGTTCCACATCACCGTCTTCGCCGCGCGGATCGCATCGACGTAGGCGCGGCAACTCCGCGATCCGATGTCGTAGCCCGCCTGGTCAGCGGGAATCTCCTCGATGGGCACCTGCGTGGCCGGTGCGCCCTGCTCCATCGCCGGCGCAACCACCACGTCGACCGGCAACAGGATCTTATCGCCCGCCTGATCCAGCAACCGCCGGCACTCGTCGATCTGATCGTCCTCGACCAGCGAGCGTCCGACCTGCAGGCCGCGGGCTTTGAGGAACGTGAAGCACATCGCGCCGCCGACGATGAGTTCGTCCACGACCTTCAACAGGTTCTCGATCACCAGCAGCTTGTCGGAGACCTTCGCGCCGCCGACGACGGCGACGTAGGGACGCTCCGGAGCCTCCAGCAGGCGCGCGAGCACCTCGACCTCGGTATCCAGCAGCCGTCCGGCCGCGCTCGGTAGGAGCTGCGCGATCGCGGCGACGCTCGCATGCGCGCGGTGGACCGCGCCGAACGCATCGTCGACGTAGACGTCGGCCAGCGCCGCGAGCTCGGCAGCGAACGTCGCATCATTGCGGGTCTCGCGCGGGTCGAAGCGCACGTTCTCCAGCAGCGCGATGCGCGCGTCGTCGGGGACCGGCCCCGTCGGCGACGAACACAAGGGCACCGTGTCGCCCAGCAGTTCGCTCAGACGCGCGGCCACAGGCGCGAGCGAGTACTTCGGGTTCGCCTCGCCCTTGGGACGGCCCAGGTGCGCGCAGATCACGACGCGAGCGGCGCCGCGCTCGAACAGCTCGCGGATCGTGGGCAACGACTGCTCGATCCGGTAGTCGTTCACGATCGCGCCGTCGGCGAGTGGCACGTTCAGATCGGCGCGCAACAGGACGCGCTTGCCCTGCAGATCGAGGTTCTCGAGGGTCCGGAGCTTCATCGGGCGCGCATCCTACACAGCGCCCGAGGCGCTCAGCGGATCACAAGGTTCCCTCCGTTGACGTTCGCCTCGAAGGCGCGCGCACCGTCCCACCGGCTGGCGAACAGCAGCGTAGAGCCGTCGTAGAGCGCGATCGCGACCGAATCCTGGTTGCCCGGCTCGCCGCGGTCGGTCAGCGTCAGCTGCACCTGCAAGCCGCTGCGCACCGCGCCGCTTGCATCGGTGAGTGTCGCGCCCCCGCTGAACGAGGCCGTCTTCACCCCGCCGGAGTTCGCGGTGGCGAGCGCGCCCAGCAACGCGGCGTCGATCTGGTAGGTCTTGCGCCCGCTGGTGATGCTCACCGATGCGTTGCCCTGTAGCGTGGACTTGCCCTTCACGTACTTCGCGTTCAGCGAGAACGGGATGCGCGACCCGAGGTCGGCGGTGTAGGTGCCGGCGCCGGAGCCCGCGGTGAGGAATCCGCGCCCGGTCACGAATGACTCCGGCTGCGGCCGGCAGATGGTGATCGTGACGTCGTCGGAGGAGTCATCACGGACGTAGCGACCTCCCACGAGCGACCCCACCCGAACGGTCGAGCCCGCCGCTAGCGTGGCCGAGCACGACGCGGTACCGGTGGTGGGATCGTCGGGGAGTGTCACAACCGCCGCGACGCACAGCGTCTCGCCGGTCGAGCGGTCGACGAAGCGCACGGCCGCATGCGATACGTCGCCCGGTGTGGTGTCGGCGGGATCGACGGCGGTGCCGTCACGCACGGTCGCGCGCAACGGCACGGTCGCTGAGGGTGCATCGGCCGTCGCGGTCGCGGCGGTGAGCGCGCCGGTGAAGGTCACGGCCGCATCTTCGGGGACGACCCGGACGACCACGTCGACTGAACCCGTGTTCCCCGCCAGATCGGCGGCATACACGGTGACGACGTGGTCGCCGGTCGTCGTTGTGGGCGTCCCCGATAGAAGAGCGCTGCGGACGCCGGGCGCGTCGGAGCTTGGCGCGCCGAGGCTGCCCGGTCCCGGCGCGACACTGAGCCCGTCCGGCAACCCGGTCGTCCACAGCGATAAGGCGCTCCCGGCATCGTCGACGTCGGAGGCGACGATGCTGAGCGGCGGGAGCGGGTCTGAGTACTGCACCTTCACGAGCGAACTCGCGACACTGAGCACCGGCGCGTCGTCGACGCCGGCGATGGTGACGGTGACGGTCGCGGTCGCGCACGCCGCGTCGGTCGCGTCGTCGCACACCTCGTAGGTGAAGGCGTCGGTACCGAAGAAGTTCGGCTTTGCCTCATAGCGGACTTGGGTGCCTTCTGCCGCAGCGGTGCCGTTGGTGGGCGCGCCGACGCTTCGCAGCCACAGCGACTGATACGACTCGTTGGCCGGGCCGGCGGTATCGCCGTCGGCGAGCACGGCGATCAGGATCGCGCCGGCGTCCTCGGTGGTTGCCGCGAGTCCGTCGGTGGCGACCGGCGCGTCGTTGACCGGGTTGACCGTGATGTTCACCGTCGCCGATGCGGTCACGCCGCTGCCGTCTGTGAGGGTGTAGGTGAAGGAGTCGGCGCCGTCGAAGTCGGGCGCCGGGGTGTAGGTGCATGCTGCTTCGTCGCACAACGCGATGCCGCCTTGGGCGCTGGTGGTTTGCCCCGCTTGCACGCTGAGCACCTCGTCGGCGTCCGGCGCGCTGGAGTCGTTGGCGAGCACGTCGACCACCGCGGCGGTGTCCTCGGCGACGATGGCGCTGTCGGCTCGCGCCGTGGGCGGGTCGTTGACCGGGTTGACGGTGATGCTGACGGTGGCCGGCGCAGCCGAGGAGATGCCGTCGCTCGCGGTGTAGGTGAACGAGTCGGCCCCGTTGTAGTCGGCGGCGGGCGTGTACCGCAGGGTCACGCCGTCGAGAGTCAGCGCGCCGTGAGCGGGCGCGGTGAGGACCGAATAGACCAGCGGATCGGTGTCCGTGCACGCCGCGGTCAGCCCGAGCACCCCGTCCTCGTCGACGGTCGGGGTTGCGCCTGTGCACACCGGGACCGCGTTGGCGCTGACACGGATCTCCACGACGGCTGCGTCGGAGGACTCCGCGATGCCGTCGGTTGTGGTGTAGGTGAAGGCGAAACCCCAGGGCGTGTTCGCGTCGTTGAGGTCGAGGCCCGAGGTGAAGCGGATCGTGCGCCCGTCTGCCAGCAGTTGGGCGGTACCGTTGAGGGCGTCCTGGACGCTCGCAACGCGCAGCGCGGCGGTGGGGTGATCGAAGTCGACGTCGTTGGCGAGCACGTCGATGTCGACGGCGACGTTCTGCGATGTGCGCGCCACGTCGTCGATCGCGATCGGCGCGTCGTTGACCGGGTTGACCGTGATCGTGGCGGTCGCGGTGGTTGAGGTGTAGGGATCGCGCGCGCGATACGTGAAGGAATCGGTCCCGTTGAAGTTGAAGGCGGGAACGTAGGTGAAGCCGCCGGCCGCGCCGAGCGTCAGGGTTCCGTGGGAGGTCGTGCTCACCAGCTGGACGTTCAGCGCGTTGCCGTCGGCGTCGGAGTCGTTGGCGAGCACGCCGCTGGAGGCCGACACGACCAGCGGGTTGTCCTCGTTCACCTCGTAGGCGTCGTCGCGGGCATCGGGCGCGCTGTTATCGACGACGGCGAGCGCCGGCTGCCGGCCGGCCGGGTTCGCGGTATCGACGTTCGGAACGGGGAAGGCCTCGAGCCCGCCGCCGCACGCATTGGCGCTGAACGCCTCGCCGGTGAGCGTGAACGGGGATCCCGCGCTCGATGCGGCGGTGACGGACTGCGTGAGGCGAACGAGCTCGAGACGGCGGATGGCGTCGTCGGTACCGCCGTTGACGAGGTTGGCCGTGGCGGTGATGGTCCGCCCCGAGCGGGTGACCGACCAGCGGCGGGCGTTGCTCACCGCGAGGACCACCGGCGCGCCGACCGGCTCGATCGTCGGGTTGAGCTCGACGCGGACGCACGCGATGCGCTCCGCGGCGACGGTCGTCGAGCTGGTGTTGGTGGCGGTCAGCGTCAGGGTCGCAGGCGTGCCGGTCGCGACGGTGGCGGGAGTGACCCCGAAGGTCCACGCCTTGGCATCGGCGAACTCGGCGGCGGCGAGGATGTCACCGTGGGTGTCGAGGGCGTCGACCCGGTACTCCCCCTGCATGTCGTTGAGCCGGTAGTCGTAGCGCAGCGCGCCGCCGGTGGTGGTGGTGGCGGTGTCGGAGCCCGGTGTGTTGGACGCGTCGCCGGTGACGACGGAGCCGTCCGGTCGTGTGACGCGCATGACCACGCCACACGAACCGGAGAAGCCCGTGCCGGAGACGATGACGGTCTCGCCGGCTTGATAGCTCCCCTTGTCGGTCGAGAGGGACTCCGCGCCGGTGCGCGTGCAGTTCGGGTCGGCGTAGGCCACAGAGGCCTGCAGGCAGATCGTCGCGAGCGACGCCACCACCGCAACCATCCGTGTCGAGCGCATCCCAGCCCTGCCCTCCGAGCGCGCGACTTCGCGCGCCGAGCCAACGCCGGTCTTCGACCCGAGGCTCCCCGCGCGCCCGCCCCGATTGAGGGTCCCGCGGATCGTCGCCTCGCAACCACCGATGGGCCATTCAGCCCACGTAGGAAAGGATGAGGTCGAAGGTGATGAGGGTCAAGCGAAGCAACTAGTCCGGGATAGCTATTTTCGGTGAGAAAGGTGGCCGAGATGCGGGCGAACCGGGCACGGGGCGCTGGTGCGCGCGGCCGTGGCCCATCCCGGCTACATACGTCGTTCAGGGGGTACCGATCGCTTTCGGTGACACCCCAAGTTGAAATGCCTGCTCAGCACTTCCCGATCATCCCGTTGCATCAACCCCAGCGATTGGTGGGCGGTCGAGCGATGAGATCGGGGTGCGCGCCCGGAAATAGAGAACGGACCGTCCCCCTTCAGACGGCCCGTCCCCTGGTTGTTGATACTTGCTACTTCGAGAGGCAGATGTCGGTCGTATACGTGCGGCCGTCCTCCAGCCACGCGTAGATCCGGTACTCACCTGCCGTGAGGCCCTTCGTGCTGAAGTTGTAGATGTACTGCAGAGCCGTTGCGTCGTACCGGAACGTGTTCCCGGCCGTCGGCGACTCCGTCACCGCACCCTCCAGGCTGGTCGTCGTGTCGCACGCCGCCCCGAGCCGCCGCTGCGAGAACGTCGGCGCCGTCGACTGCTGCTGGCGAACCGAGTTGGCATCGGTGAGGTAGAACTTCGCCGGCACCGTGCTCCCCAGCTTAAACTTGCTCTCGTTGACGCCGACCTGGTGCGAGGTGTCGTTGATCGGCTGCAGGAAGCCTGAGTAGGCGAAGGCGACGTTGTACGTGCAGCTTGCCGCAGCGCTGGTGTGACCCACGTTGTCGGTCGCCGTCGCGGCGGGAACGGTCACGGTGCGGGTACCGACCGACGACGTGACCAGTGGGATCGATCCACTCGCCGCCGACGCCAGACCCGAGTGCGCGTCCGAGGCCGTCCATCCGGCCGACGCGGTGGCGTTGAGGACCACGCTGGTCGGGCAGCTCGGCGTCACAACCGGGTTGGTCGCGTCCACCTTCACGGTCAGCGAACCGGCCGAGGAGGTCCTGCCGGCGACATCGTCGACCGCTCCAGAGGCCGTGTGGCTTCCGCTGGTGGTGAACGTCTGCGAGGCCGGGAGCGACGAAGCATCGACGCCGCTCTGCACGGTGCCTGCATCGCCGTTGGATGCGAAGCTCACCGTTGCCGTGTCCTTGTACCAGCCGCCGGTCGTGTCTTCGGGCGTACGGTCGGCAGCGAGCGTAGGAGCGTTCGGGTTGTCGAGGTCGATCTTGACCGTCGTGGAGGCTGGATCGCTGACGTTGCCGGCCTCGTCGGTGCAGGTCCCCTGTACCAGGCTTCCGGCCGTCGCATCCGAGAGCGCAACGTCCGAGGAGCAGAAGTCGACGCCGCTGAGATCGTCACCCTGGCTGGCGAATGAAACCACGACCGCTTCCTTGTTCCAGCCTGCGGCGTTCGGCGCCGGTGCCACGGTCACCAGAGGTGACTCCGGAGCGGTCTTGTCGATCGAGATGCCGGTCTGAGTGTCGCTCTTGCTGTTGCCGGCGAGGTCAGAACATGTGCCCGTGGCGCTCTGGTTGGCGCCTTCGGTGGACTTCACGACGATCGTGGTTGAAGACGACGGGCCGGAGAGCAGGTCTGCGCAGTCCCATGTGACGGTCACGTTGGAGTTGTTCCAGCCGTTGGTATTCGCCTCCGGCGTGCGGCTGTTGAACGTGATCGTCGGCTCGGTCAGGTCGATGTTGATGCTTCCGCGCGTCGCGCCGGCGGTGTTGCCGGCGAGGTCGGCGCATGTGCCGCTGGCGACCTGGGCGGCGCCTTCGCCGGACTTCGTGTCGCTGACCTGACCCGCAACCGGCCCCGAGAGTCCGTCGGTGCAGTTCCACGCTACGGTGACGGCGGAGTTGTTCCACCCGCCCGTGTTCGCAGCGGGCGTGCGACTGTCCAGGGCGATCCCGGGAGCGGTCTTGTCGATGTTGATCCCGGTCACCGAGTCGCTCTCGGCGTTGCCGGCGAGGTCGTTGCAGGTACCGTTCGCGGTCTGGCCCGCAGCCTCGGCGGTGAGCAGATCCGACACCTGCGTCAGGGCTACGCCCGACAGCAGGTCGGCACAGTCCCACTTCACCAAGACGTCAGTGTTGTTCCAGCCGTTGGTGTTCGCGCCGGGCGTGCGGCTGTTGAACGTGATCGTGGGCTTGGTCTTGTCGATCGAGATTCCGCCGAGGGTTGTGCCGGCGGTGTTGCCTGCGCGGTCGGCACAGGTACCGGCGGCTGTTTGACCGGCTTCCTCGGCACTCTTGGTGTCGCTGACCTCCGCTGCGACAACACCCGAGAGACCGTCGGTGCAGACCCACGTCACGGTCACGTTGGTGTTGTTCCAGCCGTTGGTGTTCGCAGTCGGCAGGCGGCTGTCGAGCGTGATGCCTGGCGCCGTCTTGTCGATCGAGATACCGGTCTGTGTGTCGCTCGCGCTGTTGCCGGCGAGGTCCGAGCACGTTCCGACTGCGCTCTGGTTCGCCGCCTCCGCGGACTTCACCACGTTGGTCGTGGGGGAAGTCGCTCCGGAAAGCGCGTCGGTGCAGCTCCAATTCACCGTAACATCCGTCTTGTTCCAGCCGTTTCCGTTCGCTGGAGTCCGATCCACGTAGGTGATGACCGGGGCAGTCGCGTCATAGTTCACGACAAGCGAACCTTGAGCGGTGTTCCCCGCTTCGTCGCTGCAAGATCCGGTCAATGTGATCGCGCTTCCGTTCGTCGCGTGGTTGGTCGCAGGGTCACAGGTCGCGCCTGCTCCACCCGACCAGGTCACGAGGACCGGGTCCTTGTACCAGCCGTTGATGTTCGGGGCCCGATCCGGCGTGCCCGTCACGACGGGGGCGGTCGCGTCGATCTTGTACGGGCCTGCGTTGATGCCGGAGTTCGTGTTTCCGGCGACGTCACTCACCGCGCCCGAAGGGATCGAGACGCTGGATCCCTCCGTGGCCGTCGACTGAGTGAAGTCCAGGCTCGCGAGCGCGCCGGGGGCGACACCGGAGGTGGCATCGCTGGCGGTGAAGCCCGCGTACTGCGTGCCGCGACACCAGCCGGCGGTGCCGGGAACGGTGCAGCTGTCACCGGCGGGACGCAGGACGACGGACGGAGCGGTCGCGTCACGCTTGATCGTGACCGACCCCGAAGCCGTGCCGCCGGCACTGGTCGCCGAGCAGGTCACGGTGGTGCCGGTCGTGTCGCTCGAGATCGTGGTCGTACCACAGCCGCTGGAGGAGGAGATAGCCGACTGAGCGTCGGACACCGTCCACGTTACCGTGACGTTGGAGACGTACCACGGGCTGTTACCGAGCGTTCCCACAACGTTGGGAGTGATCGTCGGAGGCGTGGAGTCGGGGTTCCGGATCGTGATCGTGAACGAGGGCGAGGTGTACGCGCTGTCCTTCTTGCCTCCTGAACCCGATGCCGTCATCGTCACCACGGCGCCCGGCGTTGCCCCCGACCGAACCTCATAGGGAATGCTTGAGATGTTCCCGCAGCCTTGGGTCTGGACCGAGCGAGAGGCTACGTAGGTGCCGGGTGTTGCGCCTGCGAACGCGACGTCGTTGACGTTGCTTGACGTGAGGGTGAGCGTGGCGGGATTACTATTTCTGGCGTTGCAACCGCCCGCATCGCCACTCGGCTCGGTCTCGCTCTGTTGGATGGTGAGCGAGGCGGTGCCGCTCGAGCCCGCGTCCTTGGTGATGTTGCTGCCGGTGACGATGTCGTTGAACGTGATGACATCGGCCATCGCAGACGATGACGTGAATAGGACCGTCAGCGCTGTGAGCGCAGAGACGGCGATCGCTCGGTACGAGCCTGTGTTCCGACGCATGATTTCCCCTTTGTCCCCGGCTACTTCACCGGCTTATGGAATCGCGTCGGTTTCGCCACTGGCTCCCCTCCCACCCAGGCGACCAGATACAGGCGGGAGGATCATGACCCCGTTCGACATAGCAACGAGTCTGCTTGCCGTATGGCAACGGTACTTCCACACGCGGCCGTGATAATCCTCCAGGTGTGTCACTTTTCGTGGTCACAGGTCCGATCGTTATCGGGACGTACGTCCCTACCTGAAAGCCGAATCCTGAACCTAAGCCAACCCTCTGGCCACGGAGCGTGCGCGGCACGCTTCGGTCTGGCGACAACACCTGGAGGCAATTAGGAGCAAGCTATGTTGCCACCGGCGCGCCCCCAAGGTACCGTCCGTATCATGGATCCGACCCCTCCATCCCCCCAACGGCTCATCAAGCTCGCTCGCAACGGCGAGATCCCCTTCGCCGCCCTTTCGGCCATCGCCACGATGCGCGCCATGCTCAAGGATTGGGAGTGGGCGGCCATCGAGAGCGCCCGCGCTAAGGGCGCATCCTGGCGCGACATCGCCGAATCGCTGGGCATCACCCGTCAGGCCCTCCAGCAGCGCCTCGCTCGCGAGCACGGTCACGAGACCGACGAATCCGAGCACTAGGACGCAGAAGCGGCGCCCTCTCGGACGCCGCCTCCGAACCTAGAGCGCTGCTACAGCTTCGAGCCGACCAACCCCACCAGGTCCACCAGCCGGTTGGAGTAGCCCCACTCGTTGTCGTACCAGCCGATGACCTTCACCAGGTTGCCGATCGCCATCGTCTGCAGCGAGTCGAAGATGCACGAGTACGGGTCCCCGATTATGTCGCTGGACACGATCGGGTCCTCGGTGAACCTCAGGATCCCCTTCAATGGACCCTCCCCCGCCGCCTTCTCGAACGCCGAGTTCACCTCGTCCACCGTCACGTCTCGCGACAGCAGGCACACGAGGTCGGTGACGCTGCCATCCGGAACCGGCACCCGCATCGCGAGCCCGTCCAGCAACCCCTTCAGCTCGGGGATCGCCAGGGCTGTCGCCTTCGCCGCGCCCGTGGACGACGGCACGATGTTCACCGCGCTCGCACGCGCGCGCCGCAGGTCGGTGTGCGGCAGGTCCAGCAGGTTCTGGTCGTTGGTGTAGGCGTGGATCGTGGTCATCAGGCCCTTCACGATGCCGAAGTTCTCCTTCAGCACCTTCGCCATCGGTACCACGCAGTTGGTCGTGCAGCTCGCGTTGGAGATGACCGAATGCTTCGCCGGGTCGTAGAGGTCGTCGTTGGCGCCCATCACGATCGTGATGTCCTCGTCCTTGGCCGGCGCGCTGATGATGACCTTCTTCGCGCCGCCGTCGAGGTGCTTCGCGGCCTTCTCGCGCGCGGTGAAGAGCCCCGTCGACTCGATCACGATGTCCGCGCCCAGTTCGCCCCATGGCAACGCGCCTGGATCCCGCTCGGCCAGGACCTTCAGGATCTTCCCATCGATCGAGACGCCGTCGGCCGTCGCCTTCACTTCGCCGGGGAAGCGCCCGTGGACGCTGTCGTACTTCAGCAGGTGCGCGAGCGTCTTGGCGTCGGTGAGGTCGTTCACGGCGACGATCTCGACATCCGCGCCGCGCTCGGTCACCGCGCGCAGGAAGTTCCGTCCGATCCGCCCGAAACCGTTGATCCCGACCTTGGTGGCCATCGACATCGTCTCCCCTCGTGAGGTTGGCTGTGCTCCGACCAGCCTATCCCCCGCCGCCGAGCGGTTCGAACCCGCTCAGCAGGCCCTGAGCGCACGATTCTCGAACCATGAGTTTCGCAGGACCTCCGGGCTGTCTACCAGGGTAGATGACAGCTTTCGAGCGTTCCGATCGCTCGAGGGTCTTGGGATCAACTTGAGAGTTGGCAGCTTGAGAGCGACAACGACAGCCGTCAACGCGCCGCTAACCTGAGGCCGTGAACCCAGACGCCACCCCCCGATCAAAGCCGATGCATTCGGCAGGCAACACCTTGTCGGATGGCGTCGTACGACTCGCGCCGTTCGAGCTCGAGGACGCCGAGACGGTGATGCGATGGGACGCCGACCCGGACGTTCAACGCTGGTTCGACTGGCCGCTGACGCCACAAGCCGACGACCCAACGACATACGAAGCCCGATGAGCTGTTCGAGATGATCGTCGGTGTCCGCCCTCTCCTCCCGAACGTGCGCAGGTGAGTCCACTGCATTAGCGTCGTCGATCGAGTCCGAGCGTGCTCGAGACTCGAGAGGTTGACATTGGAGCCGGCGCGATGGTTCGGGAACAGGGCTTGTCATCCTGGTTCCGGGAGTTCGATTCTCCCCGCCGGCTCTCCTCTGTAACGATGAAGCCCCGGCCAAATGGCCAGGGCTCAGGAACAGGGCTTGTCGGAAACACGTTAACTCAAGACGCCGCAGTCCGCAACGGGCGGCCGTTGGCGTCACGTGGCGGGACGAACCGGGACGCCCCACACCGGATCGGTTGCAGGCGCGATGAACCCCATCCGCTCGTAGACGGGTCTCCCCATCGTAGAGGCCTGGAGGTATGCGATCGTCGCGCCGGGTGCGGTGGAGATTGCCGGTGACCATTCGAACCAAGACGAACGAGCTGTTCGACTTGATCCGTCTGCCTGCTCTTCCTGACGTGACTCTCCGCTCGCTTGACGGTTTTTCGCTGTCCTTGAGCCCGCGCGTTCGCGCGCTTCCTCGAGGACACCCGGGTAGGTCAGGTTAGGGCGTGCCTTCGGCCAGGCGCGCGATGCGGCGCATCCGGTCCGCGACCGCCGGCTTGGTGATCGGCGGGTCGCACAGCCGGGCCAGCTCTTCAAGGCTCGCCTGAGGGTTCGCGCGGCGCAGCTCCGCCACCTCGCGCAGCGCTCGCGGCAGCGACCGGAGCCCGATCGCCTCGTCCACCTCGTCGATGGCGGCGATCTGGCTCACCGCGGCGCGCACCAGCCGCCGCGCGTTCGCGGCGTCGGCGTTCGCCAGGCGCCCCGCCTCCACGTGCCCCGACTTCCAGATCGTCCCCTCTTCCCACGCGAGGTAGGCGTTGTGCGCGCCCATCGCCGCCAGCACAGTCCCGATCGTCGGCACGCTCTTGAGGTAGGCGGACCAGCCGCGGTGCGCGCGCACCCGCGCCTCCAGGCCGAGCACCCGCAGCGCGCCCACCAGATCGTTGGCCGCCGTCTCGGTCGAGGCGCGCCACTCCAGATGCGCCTGACCGGTCCGCGGATCCGACACCGAGCCGCGCGCCAGGAACGTCCCGCGCACGAACGCACCCGCACAGCACCTCTTGGCGATGATGCGCCGCGGCACCGGTCCACCGGGCGCGCCCCCCTCGTCAACGATCCCCGCCTCCACCAGCCGCTGCAGCGACACGCCCTCAAGCCGCACGGCGTAGCGCTGGCGCGGATGGCCGCGCCCCGGCTCCAGCAGCCGCAGCTCCGGCGGTACCTCCAGCGATGCGCGCGCGGCCTCGACCAATCGCCGCGCCACACCCGGATGCTCGGTCGTCGCCTCCAGCGCGTAGCGCCCGCCGCCCAGCAGGAACAGCGTCCCAGCCGAGCGGACGAGCCCCGCGAGCTCGGCGCGCCGGTCGCACTCGCGTTGCGCACGCACATGGACGAGCTCGTCGCGAACGACCGCCGTTGAGCGCGGGTGGGCGCGCGGCGTCGAGCGGGTGCGAGTGCTCACCACAGCAGGGACTTCAGCACGGCCGCGAGCTTGTCGGGGTCGTGGGTCCACCCGACGCCGCGCAGGTCGGCGGTCACCACCGGCGCGCGCTCGGCCGTCAGCGCGTCAACGTCCACGATCAACGGCCGTGCGATCCCGTCGGTGTCGCCGTCGTGGGCGAGCACCGCGTCGATCCGCAGGGTTGGGAAATGCGCCCGCAAGGCGCGCACGTGCGCCAGGGCATCCATGTCCATCGTCTCCGCGTACTGCTCCGACAGGTTCAGCACGACCGCGACGCGCTCGGCGCGCGACGCAGCCTCGGCGATCCCGCGGGGCAGCAACGCCGCGATCACGCTGGTGAACATCGAGCCGGGCCCCAGCACGACCAGATCCGCTGCCGCCAACTCCTCCATCGCGGCCTCGTGACCCTCGGCGTCGGGCTCCAGCCACAACCGCTCAACGGCCGCGGGTCCGCGCGCGATCGCCACCTGGCCTTCGACGTGGGTGCCGCCGACCGTGCCGTGCAGCCGAACCGACACCGTCGTGGACGGCATCACGTTGCCGGCCACATCCGCGAGCGTCGCCACCTCGGCGACCGCGCGTGCGAAGTCGCCTCGGAGATCGGCCAGCGCCGCGATGATCAGGTTGCCCAGCGGGTGCCCTGCGAGCTCGCCCTCCTTGAACCGGTACTGCAGCAGTCGCTCGCGTTCGGGGTCTCCGGCGAGCGCGGCCACCGCCATCCGCAGGTCTCCCGGCGCGGGGATCCCCAGCTGGTCGCGCAACACGCCCGAGGAACCGCCGTCGTCGGCGACCGTCACCACGGCGGTGACCGTCGGCGTCAGCTGGCGCGCGGCGCGCAACGCGGCGAACATGCCGTGCCCGCCCCCGACGCAGACGATGCGAGGTGGACCCGCGCTCATTCGCGCTCCAGGTCGCGGTGACGGACCACCACCGGAACGCCGCGGCCCCGGAGGCTCTCGGCGATCTCCTCGGCGGCCACCACCGAACGGTGCCGCCCGCCGGTACACCCGATCGCGATGGTGAGGTAGCGCTTGCCCTCGGCAAGGAACCCCGGCACCAACCCGTCCAGCAGGTGGTCGAAGCGCTTCAAGAAGTCGGTCGTCTGCCCCTGGCCCAGCACATAGTCGCGGATGCGCTGGTCGGTGCCCGGCAGCGGACGCAGGTCGTCGATCCAATACGGGTTCGGCAGGAACCGGATGTCGAGCACCATGTCCGCGTCCAGCGGGAGGCCGTGTTTGTAGCCGAAGGAGACGACGGTGGTACGCATGCGCTCCTCGCGGGATTGCTCGCTGAAGGTCGCCACGACGCGGTCGCGCAGCTCGTGCACGCTCAGTCGGCTCGTGTCGATCACCAGGTCGGCCGCCTCGCGCAGCGACTCCAGTAGCGCCCGCTCTTTGGTGATACCGTCGATGATGCGGTCGGCGAGGGGATGCTTGCGCTTCTTGTCCTCGTAGCGGCGGATCAACACGTCGTCGTCGGCGGTGAGGAAGACGATGCGGTACTCGACGCCGCGACGACCGAGGTCGCGCAACGCCTCCGACAGCTGGTCGAAGAACGCGCCGCCACGCACGTCCACGACGAACGCGATCAAAGGGTTCGTCTCGGCCGCACTGGTCATCGACAGCTCGACCATCTTGCCCATCAACGGCGGCGGGAGGTTGTCGACGACGAAGTAGCCGAGGTCCTCCAGCGCGTTGGCGACCTCGGTCCGCCCCGCGCCGGACAGCCCGGTCACGATGGTGAACAGAGGAGCCCCCTGCTGCTCCTCTTCACGTCGCTTGAGCGCGCGCGCCATCTAGTCCTTCCCCGGCTTCCCACGTTCGAGGCCACGCAACACCGCGTGGGTACGCCTCGCCACATCGGCGGGCACGACCTCGGCCAGCTCTTGCTCGGTCGCATCCAGGATACGGCGCACCGACCCGAACCTGCGCAGCAACGCCTTCTTGCGGGTTGCGCCGATCCCGGGCACGCGATCCAGCGCGGACACGGTCGTCTTCTTGGCGCGCAAGCTGCGGTGGTAGGTGATCGCGAACCGATGGGCCTCATCGCGGACGTGCTGCAGCAGGTACAGCGCCTCGGACCCGCGCGCGATCCGCACCGGTTCGTCGCGCTCGGGCAGGTAGACCTCCTCGAACCGCTTCGCGAGGCCAACGATGCTGATGTCCGACAGGCCGAGGTCCGCGATCGCACCCAGTGCGGCGTTCAGCTGCCCGCGACCGCCGTCGATCACGACGAGGTTCGGCGGGTAGGAGAACTTCCCCGGCTTCTCGCGCTCCTCGGCGCGCTCCTGGATCAGCGCGCCGAAGCGCCGCCCGATCACCTCGCGCATCGAGGCGAAGTCATCCTGTCCCTCGACGCTGCGGATCGCGAAGCGGCGGTAGTCGCTCTTCTTCGGCAGCCCGTCCTCGAACACGACCATCGAGGCAACCTTCTCGTTCGCGCCGAGGTTGGAGATGTCGAAGCACTCGATCCGCAGCGGCGCGTCGGGAAGGTCGAGCGCCTCCTGCAGCGCGTTGAGTTGGCGGGCGCGCGCCGCGAAGTCGCAGCGGCGCTTCAGCTTGTGTCGCGTGAACGCCTCCGTCGCGTTCTGCGTCGCCGTCTCGGCGAGCGAGCGTTTCTCGCCGCGTTGCGGGACCCGGAACCCAACAGGCCCGCCGCGCTTCTCCGACAGCAGCTGCGCCAGCACGTCGTCGTCCTCGGGGATCATCGGGACCAGGATCTCGCGCGGGATCTCTTCCTCGGCCATGTAGAGGTCCAGCAGAAACCGCGACAGCAGCGCCGGCGGGTCGAGCTCCTCGACCTTGTCCACGACGAAGCCCTTGCGCCCGACCATCCGGCCGCCGCGCACGAAGAACACCTGCAGAGCCGCCTCCAGGTCGTCCTCGACGACCCCGATCAGGTCGAAGTGCTCGTTGCGGTCGCTGACGACGACCTGCTTCTCGATCGCGGTGCGCACGCTGGTGAGCTGATCGCGCAGGCGCGCGGCGCGCTCGAACTCCAGCGCGTTGGACGCTTCGTGCATCTGCTTGTCCAACCGATCCAAGACGGGCTCGTAGTTGCCGTCCATGAACGAGATGAGATCGTCCACGATCGCGCGGTGCTGCGGGCCGTCGACGTGGGCGACGCAGGGACCCGAGCACTTGCCGATGTCGTACAG